>NZ_SSYA01000002.1:1386113-1599554 GCF_004917065.1 Geomonas ferrireducens | reverse complement strand
ACCGCTCCGCACGAGTCGTTGACCGCTCTGGAAGAGTCGTTGATCGCTCTGAACGAGTCGTTGACCGCTCTGGACAAGTCGTTGACCGCTCTGGATGAGTCGTTGACCGAGAGATATGGTTTGAAAGGGGGGGGAGATACCTGGGGGGGCAGAAAAGGTAGCTTTCCTGCTGGGAATAAACTGGGGGATGCGACCCGCATCCCCCTCAACTCACGACCCAAAATGCATAGGTAGAGTGGGTCAGTCTTGGGTGCTGCTTTCTCCCTCTTTAGAGTCGGCATTTTCTGCCATCCGGGCTGCGGGTGCTGCCTTTACCCTGGAGCCACCTCTTCTCTCCTTGGTCATGTCGAAGCCGGAGGCGAGGAGGATCTCCGGATCGCGCACGGCAGCCATTTCCAGAAAAGATACGATCTGATCCAAAAGCGTGACGAGCTGTGCCTGGAGTATGTCCCGTTGCGAGATCACCAGTCTGCTGCCGTACTTGGCTTCGTGGTACACGGCATCATGCTTATCGGATACCGTGAAATACGCTTGGATCAGCCCCAGTTTCTCCCCCCAGAACGTGTCGGGAAATCTGGTTTTGTCCGCCAAGGCGGTCCTTGTCCTCTGGTTGGCCTCGTGAAATCTTGTCGGCGCTTGGTTGCGGTAGTTTCGCTGTATTCGGGGACTCTGACTTGTCACATCGCACCTCCTTTCTTCCGTGGACGAAGATTTGACTGTGGTGGTTTTTGTTAATGTACCGAAATTAACAATACTGTGGGGTGCACGGAAATCAAGCGGGAGAAATTGGTATGTGACGCGGGGGGGGGGGAGGGTGAAGCTGCCGCATGAACAGCGGTTCGGCGAGCCTTGACGACGCGAACTGCGACCGGAGGCGCGCCTCTGGAGAGACGCGCCCTGATCTGATGCTTCCGGAAATTACTGCAGAAAGGTTTCCTCGATGAAGTCGGCGACGGCGCTGGGGTCGTTCAGGTCCAATACCGGCACGTCGAGCGCCAAATCGGCGTCGCTTGCGACCGCCACGAGGGTGGGGTCGTGATTTTCGCCGCGGCAGAGCAGTTCCGTGCTTCTCTCCTGACGGTTCACCTCGATCTTGGGCATGCCGCTCTTCTTGAACCCTTCGGTCAGGACGATGTCCAGGTCCGCAAAGTAGGTCTCGATGAGTTCCTCGATGGGGGGGGACTGGGTGTGTTTCTTCACGATGGCGAGCTTCTCCGGCGACGAGATCAGCATGGTGTCGGCGCCAGCCGCGGTGAGGCGGTAGCTGTCCTTGCCCGGATGGTCGATGTCGAAGCGGTGCGCGTCATGCTTTATGACCCCCACCTTGTAACCCCGTTCTTTCAGGTGGGCGATGACCTTTTCCAGTAGGGTGGTCTTTCCGGTGTTCGATTTTGCCACGAAGGATACTGCCTTTACCGTCATTGGGTCTCTCCTGTCTTTTCTATGTCTTCCGGCGTGTTCAGATTGATGAAGGCGATCCCGGCAGGATCGAGTGCGGCGATCTCTTCAGGTCCCACTTCCCTGACCCTCACCTTGGGATACCAGGCGTAGGCGCAGCAATCGCCGCTTTGCAACAGCTCGTCGATCGGCTGCAGGCAGCGGCGCGAGTAAAGCGCGAAGAGCGGCTCATAGCCGTGTTCGGTTCTGGGGACGACGGCGTCGCACCCTTCCGAGAGCGAGCAGAGATAATGCAGGACCGCGCGGCTCGGGAAGGGTAGGTCGCACGACGCCACGAAAACCCATTCGGTCTGCACAGAGGCAAGCGCCGTGTAGATACCGCCCAGCGAGCTGCCGGGGACGAGGTCGGGAAGGACGCGAACCCCGTACCCTTCAAAGCGCTCCCCCTGGTTTCCTACCAGCACAACCTGCGGAAACGACTCCTGGAAGAGATCTAGAACGCGCTCGAAGAGCGGCCTGCCGCGAAACTCAAGGAGCGCCTTGTCGCGTCCCATGCGACGGCTCTTTCCACCGACGAGGATCGCCCCCGTAATATCCAAAGCCTCGGTTTCCGGCATTGTCCGTCCCCTGCATTCCTTATCGTTCTCGTCGATCGTTACCAAAGCACATCCGTTTATACCATAAGTCCCCTCCGGCTCGATCACAAATTAAATCCCGTCCTGCTACTTGCTAAAAATAAATTTATGCTAATCTTTTGCCTTGTCGCCGGGCGGGGATCCGAAGTGTTCCTCGCCACATCTCACTGGCGCGGGGTGGCCTATGCACAAGTACAACCTGGTCATCGCGGTAATGGCGGGCTGTCTTACCGCCGCATGTTCACCGCAGGTGCGGGGAGAGGGGAAGGGGAGCGGAAGCACGGTGATGAGCCTCACGGTGCAGGCGGATCCTCAGTTGAACCGCTACGAAAAGACCAGCCACGCCCTGATGCTATGCCTCTACCAGCTAAGGGAGCCGGAGGGATTCAGGCTGCTTGTCCAGGCACGGGACGGCTTGCCGAGGCTCCTTGAGTGCGGCCGTTTCGACGCATCGGTGGTCAGTGCGCGCCAGATTGTAGTGCAACCCGGACAGACGGTGTCCCAGAATTGCGACAAGGTGGAGGGAGCCCGTTACCTGGGCCTTGCCACCGGCTATTACCACCAGGGGAAGAAGGCGACGGAGCTTGTGCCCCTGCCGACCGAATCAAGGGGCGGGCGACTCCGCGTCGATTTGGGCGCGCTGGAGATCGCCGGGGCGAGGGTGGAATGACCATGCCACACGGACCTGTCTTCTGGCACCAGGGTATGTTCCTGCAGCCGCAGCATTTCCAGCTCGCCGAACGGAGCGCGGAACTCCGCTTCACTCCCTTCCGTCAATGGACCACGCCGCATCTTTGGGGCGTCTGCCGGGCCGACGTCGAGCTTGCCGCGTCAGGCATGCGTTCGCTTTCCGTTACCGCCGGAGAATTCCTCTTCCCTGACGGAACCTTCCTCAAATTTCCGGGAAACGCCGTGATCGAGCCGCGGCTGCTGCCGGAAACCATGGAGGCGGCCGGCGGTGCGCTGATCGCCTATCTCGGGCTGAGGAAGTGGCAGGAGCAGGGTGAGAACGTGACGGTCGTCGAGCAAGGGGAGCCGCTCGGACGGGTGGCGAGTCGTTTCGTGACGGATGAGGTGGGGATGAGCCGTCCGGACCTATACGGTGCAGGCCCGGCAGCGGAGGTCCGACAGTTGAGCCACCTTGCGAGGATCTTCTGGGAAGACGAGCTCGACCTCCTGGGCGACTACCTGCTCATCCCCTTTGCAAGGCTGGAACTGCGCAACGAAACGGTCGAGCTCTCCCGTGATTTCATTCCTCCTTCGGTGAGCATCGCGTCCTCACAGCCCCTCTTGGCGGTGGTGCGTGAAATACGGGATCTGGTTTCCGCGCGTTGCCGTGCTCTCGAGGCGGGCAAGAAGCAGCGCGGCGTTCAGGACGCCGAGTTCGGCTCCAAGGATCTCGTCTATCTTCTCGCTCTTAGAACGCTGAACCGTCACCTGGCGCAGCTCGATCACCTGTTGGCGGGGGAGTCCCACCCGTGGCTGGTCTACGGGGCGCTGACGCAGCTAGTCGCGGAACTTTCATCGTTTTCCGAAACCGTCTCATGTGGGGGGGAAGAGCGCCTTCTGCCGGATTACCGCCATCTCGACCTGGCACGATGCTTCTCCCAGGCTCACGACCTCATCCTCATGCTCCTGCAGCAGATCACCGCAGGCCCCGATTACTCCCTCTCCATGACCTATGACGGCAACTATTTCAGCTCCGAGCTGGCGCCCTCCCACTTCCAGGGGCGGGGCCGCTTCTTCCTGGTTCTTTCCACGGACGAAGAGGCCGAGTCCGTGCTCGTTTCCCTGGCCGGGGTCGCGAAGTTGAGTGCCCGCGAACGGCTTCCGCTTCTGATCTCCCAGGCGCTGCCCGGCATCCCACTGCACCACCTCCCGACTCCTCCCCAGGAACTGCCGCGGCGCACCCGTTCCATCTACTTCGCCATCGACAGCCGCAGCGACCAATGGGAACAGGTGCAGAAGTGGAACAACCTCGCGCTCTTTTGGGACCAGGCCCCTGCCGACCTCACGGCCGAAATCATGATAGTGAGCAGACCATGAGAGTGATCGACTGCTTCATGCCTCTTATTGCCCGGATCGTCGATTTCCGCGACGCATTGCCTGCGTGCCCCCCGTATGAACAGGTGAAAGGTGAGATCCGACAGCTCCTGGCGCAGTCGGAGACGATGAGCAGGGCAGGCGCCCTCGACCCGGAACAGTACGACGCGGCCCGCTTCATCGTGTGCGCCTGGGTGGACGAGACCCTGCTCGGTTCGCAGTGGTGCGACACGCACCATTGGCAGCATGAGCAGTTGCAGCGTCACTTCTACCAGACCACCGACGCAGGTGTGGAGGCCTTCGAGCGGTTGCAGGCGCTTGGGCAGAAACAGCAGGCGCGCGAGGTCTTCTGCCTTTGCCTCGCCCTCGGTTTCAGGGGGCGCTACCTCGGCCCGGAAGGAGAGCTTCAACTGGAGCAGGTCAGAAGCGCGCAACGGAAGCTTCTCTTCGACGCCCCGCAGGGAGTTCCCGATATCGACGGGATGGAGTTATTCCCCGGCGCCCTCGTGCCCGACTGCCAGCCTCGTGCGGCGGAAAAGGTGACATGGTTCCCGCTGCGACCGCTCCCCGCGATGCTGATCACATCCCCGTTCATCCTGTTTGTCGTTTTGTACCTCGTCTATCGCTACGTGCTAAGCGGGCTGGTCCTTCCGGACCCCTAGCCTGGGAGGTGCATCGTGAAGATGTACACCTTGCTCAACTGCTGCAAGTACGTGCTTTTCATCGCGGCGCTGCTTCCGATGACGGTGATCGTTCTCGTGATGTTCCCGGTCCTCACCTGGCCATGGCGCATCGGCATCCTCATGCCGTTCATCGCACTCTTCCTGTGGGGGATGCTCGAAATGGTGAGGAGGGTGCTGCAAAAGAGATCGGAAGAGACCCCAAAGGAGCGGGCACCCTCCCTGCCGGGCGAACTGACCCCGGCGGATAGGGACCGCCTCTGGGACCTCCAGCAGAGCTGGCGGAGCGCCATTGGCGTACTGAAACGGTCGAACCTCAAACAGGAGGGTGACCCGCTGCACGTTCTCCCCTGGTACCTCGTCCTCGGCGAGAGCGGTTCCGGAAAGACGAGCGCCGTGCGTGGCGCGCACCTCTTCTCTCCTTTCTCGGAAGCCCAGGGAGATGGCACCGCGACGGCGAACTGCACGTGGCATTTCTACGACCAGGGGATCGTCGTCGACACGGCGGGACGCTACGCGGTGCCGCTCGATACCACGGATCGCGATGAGTGGCTGGCATTTCTAGCCCTCTTGAAAAAGTATCGTCATGCCGAGGCGGTGAACGGCGTCATCATGACCGTGGCGGCTGACAAGCTTGCGGCAGGAGCCTCCGAGGACCTGGAGGACCAGGGGCGCGAGCTGCGTTGCCGCCTCGACGAGATGATCCGTCTGCTTGGCATCACCTTCCCCGTCTACCTCCTCATCACCAGATGCGACCTCATCGACGGCATGAGCGAGTTCTGCGGAAAGCTCCCTGAAGCGAGCCTGTTCCAGCCGATGGGTCTTGCGAAGCTCGATCCGGGAGAAGAACCTTCCGCCTTCGTAGACCGGCTTCTCGTAGCGCTGGATGAACGCCTGCGTACGTTGCGCCTGCTGCTTTTGCAGGGCGGCAACGCGTCTGGCTGGAACGGGCGACGGCTCCTGTTCCCGGACCGGCTGCGCGGTCTCCGTTCCGGGCTCGACATCTTCATGCGCGCTGCCTTCGCGAGCAACCACTACCAGGAGACCCCCCGCTTGCGTGGCATCTACTTGTGCAGCGCGCGGCATGGCGCAGACGGTGCCTTACCATCTGCGGCAAGCGATGCGCAGGGTGGGGACTCGGGGGGGAGGCGAGGCCTCTTCCTGCACGACTTTTTCGAAAAGGTGCTCCCGCGGGACCGTGGCCTTTGGGCGCCTAGTGCGCGGAGCGCGAAGTGGCGCCATACCTCGGACAACCTGGTTCTTGCCTGCTGCCTCGTTTTCGGCGTTTCCCTCTGTCTGCTGCTGACCGGCTCCTTCATGAAAAACCTGACCGTACTGCGAAACGCCGCGCCCCTTGCCGTCACCGCGCCACAATTACGGGGCGAACCTGCTGCGGACAGCGCCGTCCTGGAGAGAATGCGCCGCGCCATCGTCGAGGTGGAGCAGGAGAACCGTGGGTGGTGGGTACCCCGCTTCGGTCTCACCCGCAGCCTCGACGCGGAACAAACCCTCAAAAGCCTTTATTGCCGCAGCTTCCGCGATCACATCCTGAACGGCGCCGATGCGGGGCTGGTCGCCGCCGTCGCGAGCCTCTCACCAAATACCCCGGATGAGGTCGTCGGGACCTGCATCATCCACCTATGCCGACGTTGCAACCTTCTGAAGGAGCGTCTGGAGAGCGAGGAGGACGAAACTGCGGATGTTGCGTCGCAGCGCCCGCCCCTGGCATGGCCGCAGCGCTTTGCGCCACCGGATGCCGAGAAGCTCTACCTCGCCTACGTCGCGTGGCGCACCGACCAGGGCGGCATTACCCATGAACGGCAGTGGCTGCAGCAGCTGTTGAAGCAGGCGGCTATCGCGAGGAACAACGACTTCTCCTGGCTCTTGGACTACGTGAACCGGGAGGAGGCGGGGGCGGCGCTTTCGCTCAAGGAGTTCTGGCACGGATCGCGGACGGCGGCAGGGGAGCCGGGCATCATGCCTGTCTTCACCCGTCGCGGGAGTGAAACGCTCCGCCGCCTCCTGGACGAGATCTGCACCGCGTATCCGGATGCCGGGGCGCTCGACGCGATGCGTACCGATTTCCTTCACCGTCACCGCCAGGCTTCCTTCCAGGCCTGGCAGGACTTCGCCGTTTCACTTCCTTTGGGTGAACAGCGCCTGCTCGCCCCGGGCGAGTGGCAGAACACCGCGGCGGTCATGGCGGGGGAGCAGGGACCGTATTTCAGTTTCATGCGCAGGGTGCTGAACGAAATCGAGCCGCTCGGCAACGAGGCGCTGCCGTCATGGGTCACAGAGCTGTACCGATTCCAGGCACTTCGTTCGGCAGGCCCTGCCGGGGTCGCCTCCTTCACCGGGCAGGTGAGCCGGGTGGCCGGCGCCATGGGCCGCTCCGGGGACAAGATCAGTGGCTTCTCCGGCAATAACGAAGGGGTGAACCTCGCGAAGGAGTATCTGAACGCGGTGGCACAGGTCGCACCGGTGGCAAAATCACGGGCGCTCGCCCACAAGATGGCGCTGCAGGCCTTCACCGACGCTTCGGATGCGGGAAAATCACCATTATTTCAGGCAGCGGACGCGGCGCAGAAATTAAACAGGCTGCTGATTCAGGGAGGCGACGACGACACCTTCTACCGGCTTCTTTTCGGCCCGATCACCTTCTACGGCACTTACATAAGGATGGAGACCGCCTGCGTGCTGCAGTCGCAGTGGGAGCAGACGGTGTTGAAGGAAGTGCAGGGGAGCGCGGGCGCACAGACCCTGCAGTACCTGCTCGGAAAGGACGGGCCGGTGTGGAAGTATGTGGGCGATTACGCCAACCCCTTCATCGGCTGGAGCCCGGCGCGCGGCTACTATCCGAAGTCGGCCCTCGGCGGGTCGATCCCGTTTCGGCCCGAGTTCTATTCCTTCCTGGCGAGAGGAGGGAAGGTCAGGCTCGCCTCCATCGCCCCCCCGCCGAAAGCGGTCTACCAGGTCACCATCAAGGGGCTCCCCACCGATGCGAATCCCGAAGCACGCATAAAACCGCAGGGAACCAGGCTGGAGCTTAACTGCGCCACCGGCTCCCAGGTCATTTCCAACATGAATTACCCCGTGAGCAAGCCCTTCATCTGGACCCCGGAAGCCTGCGGCGAGGTTGTTTTCCAGATCGAGGTGGGAGACACCGTTCTCACCAGGAGGTATCCGGGAAGCGATGGTTTCGCAGCGTTTCTTCGGGACTTCCCCGGGGGCAGGCACACCTTCCGTCCACGCGATTTCCCGCACGATAAGGCGGCACTGGAACGGATGGGGATACGGTTCATCCGCGTGAACTACCGTTTATTCGGGGCCGACGGCATCGCATCGCCTAAGGAGGACTCGCTGCCGGCCAGAGTTCCGGCAAGGATCGCGGAATGCTGGGATTAGGGGAGGCACCATGACGCAAGGAATAGTCATCGACGAGCTGCTATTGCCCATATCCGGGACGGACCCGGCAGGAACAGACCTGCGCTACACGACCTGCTACGAGGAGATCATGGAGGCGAGGCGCTGCGAGGATGACATCTCCATGGGGGACTGGCGGCATTCGGTGAAGACGGCGAACTGGGAGAAGGCGGTTTCCCTCACCGTATCGGCGCTCAGCACGCGGAGCAAGGACCTGCAAATTGCCGTCTGGCTTGCCGAGGCCCTCACCGTGCTGCACGGCTTCCGCGGCCTTGAACAGGGGGTGCGGCTGGTTGTGGGGCTCGTGGAGCGCTTCTGGGAAGGAATCTACCCCCAGCCCGAAGGCGGCGACCTGGAGTACCGTGCAGCCCCGTTTCAGTTCCTGAACGAAAAGGTCGCGCTGCACGTAAGGCACATACCTCTCACCGACCCCGAGGTCACGCACGGATACTCATGGCTCAAGTGGCAGCAGTCCCGCCAGGTCGGCAGCGAGGCGGAGACGAAGAACCGTTACGGCGAGATCGACGAGGAGAAAAAGAACAGGCGGGAGGCGCTCCTCGCCGAGGATGCTGTGAGTGCCGAGGCGTTCGACGCCGCCGCCGAGCAGTCGAAGGGGCGCTTTGCCAGGGAGACCCGCGCACAGCTCTCCGGCTGCCGCGAGAGCCTCGAGCAACTCGTGCTCCTTCTTGAAGAGAAGTTCGGCGGCGCTGCGCCCAGCCTGTCCGATCTGATCGGGGTGATCGACGCCTGCAGCGCACTCCTCGACCGGGTTTACGGTGGAGCTCCCGCCGCTCATGCGGACCCGGTCGCCCCGGTGCTCGAGTCGGCAGTGCACCGTGAACAGAACCCCGCCGGAGGCACCGCCCATGCGCCGGTAGCCGCCGTATCCGAGGTTGTAACTGCCGCGCCCGCCGCCGATGCGCTCTGGGAAGAGGCTCTAGTCATGCTGGCGGCGGGACGCTTTCAGGAAGCGCTCGCCATGCTCTTGTACGCGGGCAACGCAGCCGGTTCGGTACGCGACAGAAACCGCGTGCGGCTCATGATTGGGCGGCTTTGCCTGGAAGCCGGACGCCCGGACCTCGCGCGGCCGATCGTCGAGGAGTTGCACGGCATCATCGAAGAGCTGCACCTGGAGCGCTGGGAGTCGCCGCTTTGGATCGCCGAGGTGCTGGAAACCTACTACCGCTGTCTCCTGGCCGGAGGACCGCGGGAGAGCGATCTGGACCTCGCACAACTGCTTTTGCGACGTATCTGCTCGTTCGACGTGACGAAGGCAATGCAGTACCGCATCTGATCGAAAAGGAAAAGGGAGGAACCATGGTCACTTCGGAAAGTCTGCAGCACAAGCTGGAGCGTGTGAGGGCACCGCGGGTCCGCATCACCTACGACGTAGAGCTGGGAGACGGGGTCGAGGTGAAGGAAATCCCGTTCGTGGTGGGAGTTCTCGCCGACCTGTCGGGAGCGCCGCTCGCGCCCCTTCCGAGGCTGAAGGAGAGGAGGTTCGTGGAACTCGACAGGGACAATTTCAACCACGTGATGGAAGGGATGAAGCCGAGGCTCGCCTTCCGGGTCGCCAACACGCTCTGCGGCGACGGTTCTGAGTTCGGCGTCCAGCTTCGCTTTGGAGCCCTCGAAGACTTCCGTCCGGAACGCGTGGCGCAGCAGGTCGAGCCGCTGCGGAAGCTGGTTGAGGCAAGGCGCAGGCTCGCGGACCTGTTGAACCGGCTGGACGGCAACGACCGCCTGGAGGAACTGCTGCGGGAGCTGCTGGAGAGCGGCGATGCCCTGAAGGCGATCTGTCACCGCCCCGGTGAGGGCGAACTCGGGAACGGGGAGGGTGCCTGACAAAGGAGGATGGCATGGAAGAACAAGAGAGAGAAGTGGTGCAGTGCGCCGTGCCGCGGCCAGGCGGCCCGTTGTTCGACCTGATCGTGAGCGAAGGGCGTCTTGCGCGTTGCGAAGAGCAGAAGGAATACGCGCACGAGATGCTGACCGAGCTGGTGCGGCAGGTGGTCGATGGAGAGATCACGGTCACCGGGGACACCTCCCGGATGATTCACGCGAGGATCGCCCAGATCGACCAATTGATCAGCGACCAGGTGAACGAGATCATGCACCATCAGGAATTCCAGAAGCTGGAGGCTTCGTGGCGCGGGCTCTGGTCCCTCGTGAGTCGGAGCGAGACGGGGAGCAACCTTAAGGTTCGCGTCCTGAACGTTTCCAAGCGGTAACTCGCCGGCGACATGGAGAAGGCAGCGGAGTTCGACCAGTCGACCCTTTTCAAAAAGGTGTACGAGGAGGAATTCGGCAGCTTCGGCGGCTCATCCTACGGCTGCCTCGTGGGAGACTACGAGTTCGGCAACACGCCCCAGGATCTGACCCTTCTGACGCGCATGTCCGAGGTGGCGGCAGCGGCACACGCACCGCTTCTCACTTCCGCCTCTTCCACCATGTTCGGGCTGGACAGCTTTACGGATATGGACGCCCCGCGCGATCTGGCGAAGATCTTCCAGGGGGCCGAGTACACCAGGTGGCGCTCCTTCCGGATGTCCGAGGACGCGAAGTACGTGGCGCTTTGTCTGCCGCACGTGCTGATGCGGCTTCCCTACACGCCGGAAAGCGACGCGGCGGAATCGTTCCAGTTCGAGGAGGAGACGGCCGATCACGGCAGCTATCTCTGGGGTAACGCTGCCTACTGCCTCGCCGGGCGCGTCACCGACGCCTTTTCCCGCTACGGCTGGACCGCCGCCATACGCGGTGTCGAGGGGGGCGGGGCGGTTGCCGACCTTCCCATCCACACCTTCGACACCGGCGAGGGTGAGCTGGCCGCGAAGTGTCCGACCGAGACCTCCATCACGGACCGGCGCGAAAAGGAGCTTGCCGATCTGGGGTTCGTTCCGCTCGTGCACTGCAAGGGAACCGACACGGCCGCCTTCTTCAGCGTGCAGAGCGCGCACAAACCGAAACTCTACGACACCGACCTCGCCAATGCTAACGCCAGACTCTCCGGACAGTTGCCGTACATCCTCGCGGTGTCGCGCTTTGCCCACTACCTGAAGGCGATGATGCGCGACAAGGTGGGGAGCTTCGAGACCAGGAAGAACGTCGAGGATTACCTGAACCGTTGGATTTCCCGGTACGTGCTTCTCGACGACGATGCCGGGCAGGAGATGAAGGCGCGCTTTCCGCTTCGGGAGGCACGTGTGGAGGTGTACGACCAGCCGGGGCGGCCGGGATGCTACCGCGCCGTCGCCTTCCTGAAACCCCATTACCAGCTCGACGAGCTCACCATCTCGCTGAGGCTCGTCGCCAACCTCCCTTCGCCCCAAAACGGCTGAAGGGTGAACGCGCAAAGGAGGACGCAAAATGGCCTTTGATGCCTTCCTGAAGATAGAAGGGATCCCTGGGGAGAGCAGCGACGACAAGCACAGGGACTGGATCGAGGTGCTCTCGTACAACTTCTCCGTCACCCAGCCCACTTCCGGCACCGCAAGCAGCGCAGGAGGCGCGTCGGCGGAGCGGGCGAGCTTTTCCGATTTCAGCGTGGTGAAGGTACTGGACAAGTCGAGCCCCAAGCTCTTCGAGGCCTGCGCCAACGGGAAACACATTCCGAGCGTGACCCTGGAGATCTGTCGCGCCGGCGGGGATAAGCTGAAATACATGGAGTACAAGCTCTCCAACGTCATTATCAGCCTGGACCGCCCCGGCGGCAGCGCCCACGCGGGTGAGGCCATCCCGGTTGAGGAGATCGCCTTCAACTTCGGCAAGATCGAAATCGCCTACACCCAGCAGATGCGCGCCGATGGCTCCGGCGGCGGACAGGTTGCGGCGGGGTGGAACCTCGAGACGAACAAGAAGGTGTAGCGGGACAGGCATCCAGATCGGGAGGGACAATGCGATACCAGCCGGAACCGGCAAAGTCGTTACTGGACAGGCTCATGGACCAACAGCCGGAAAGCCCGGATGAGCCTGTCCAGTGTTCACGCACCGGCATCAATGCGCAGGTCTCGTCGGTACTGCGCGACCTGGAGAACCTCTTCAACACCAGGTCATGCACGGGCCTCACCTCGAACCTCGGACTCGCTCCGCACGTCATCAACTCAATCCTCACCTACGGCAGCCGCGATTTCAGTCTGGAGAACCCGCGTTCGCAGGCGGTGCGACAGGCGATACGCCTCGAGATCATCAGGCTCCTGTCTTCCTTCGAGCCACGGCTTAAAGACGTGACGGTCCGCTTTGCTCCGACGCCGGAGGAACGCACCCTGAGTTTCCGAATCGAGGCCGTGCTGCACATCGAAACGGTGGCGGTTGCGACGGCTTTCGACACCCACTTCGATATCAACAGCGGCTCCTACACCATTCTCTCGTGACCTGCCATGCCCGATGACATCCTCGACTACTTCGAAAGAGAACTGAGCTTCCTACGCGATATGGGGAGCGACTTCGCCAGGAAATATCCCAAAATCGCTGGTAGGCTCCTGCTCGAGCCGGGCAAGTGCGAGGACCCGCACACAGAACGCCTGATCGAGGCGTGCGCCTTTTTGTGCGCCCGCATTCAGCGCAAGATCGATGACGGCCTGCCGGAGATCACCCAGTCGCTGTTGGAAGTTCTCTACCCGCAACTGACCGCTCCGATCCCGTCGCTGTCCGTTGTGCGCTTCGCACCGCTCTTCAGGAACGTCCCCGAGGCGGGTTATCATGTCGCAAGGGGGACGGAGCTCTTTTCCAGGCCGGTTAACGGGACTTCCTGCCGGTTCAGGACGGTTTATCCCGTTACCCTCTGGCCCATAGAGGTGATCGACGCGCACCTAGAGGTACCGGGAAAATTGATCAAGGGTGCGCAGCGGATGGTGAGGATCAGGTTGTTCTTTCACAACGGCCTCGACTTTTCCCGCTTCCATGGCGATACCCTGCGCTTTTATCTGAACGGACAGCCACAGGTCGTCTTCCCGCTGTACCAGTTGCTCATGAACCACGTCTGCGCCGTTGAATGTGCATCTGCAGACACCTCGTCCGCCGCCTCGCTGCAACTTGCGCCCGGCTGCCTGCTTCCGGTGGGCTTTGCCGCGGACGAGGGGCTTTTCCCGTACCCTGAGCGCTCCTTTCCGGGCTACCGGCTGCTCCTTGAATACTTCGCATTTCCTCAGAAGTTCCTCTTCTTCGAAATCACCGGACTGTCCGTACTGAGAAATAGCGCGTTCGGCCGCGTCCTGGATCTGCTGTGCTACCTCGATACCGCTGTGCCGGAACCTCTTACCGTTGGACCGGAGACTTTCTGCCTCTACGCGACCCCTGTCGTGAACGCGTTCCAAAGGGTAGCCGAGCCGATCAGGCTGGATCACCGGAAGAGTGATTACCGCGTGGTCCCGGACCTGAGACGGGAGGGGGCGATGGAGGTGCTCACCGTGGACGAGGTGACTTCCACCGCGTCCACCGCACCCGGTCAGGTGAAGCGCTACCGCCCGGTCTTTCCGGACTGCAACGGGGAAGATGGTGAAGCTGGTGAAGGTGCGGGTCTGTGGCAGTTGCAGCGACGGCCAGCCTCGCGCCCGCACGATGGCGGCACCGAGATCTTCCTTTCCTTTTGCGACCTTGCTGGCGATGGGACCGCGCCGAGTGACGAAACGGTATTGGTCCGCGCCACCTGCTCCAACCGCGATCTTCCAGCGAAACTCTCCATCGGCGCTCCCGCCTGTGCATTCGAAACCGAGTCTGCCGCGCCTTTAACGGCGATCACTTGCCTCGTCAAGCCGACCATGCCTTTGCGCCCCACACTCGATGGTGCCCGGCAGCGGCGTCTGATCTCCCACCTCTCTTTGAACTACCTTTCACTCGTTGACGGTGGA
Source organism: Geomonas ferrireducens (assembly GCF_004917065.1). Taxonomy (NCBI): domain Bacteria; kingdom Pseudomonadati; phylum Thermodesulfobacteriota; class Desulfuromonadia; order Geobacterales; family Geobacteraceae; genus Geomonas; species Geomonas ferrireducens. The sequence continues at coordinate 1,585,529 of NZ_SSYA01000002.1, read as the reverse complement.
GCGGGTGCACTGAGGGAGCTACTGTCGCTGTACGATTTTGCCGCGTCGCCAGCCACCAGGCAGCAGATCAACGGCATCGTCTCGGTGAACTCGCGCCCCGTCACCAGAAGGGTGGCAGGTGGCTTCTGCCGTGGGACCGAAGTGACCGTCGTTCTTGACCAGGAGCAGTACGTCGGCAGCGGCGTTTACCTCTTCTCCTCGATTCTGGAGAGATTCCTCGGGCAGTACGTTTCGGTGAATTCGTTCGTACAGATGGTTGCCAGGGATGCAAGCAACGACACCGTCATCAAGGTTTGGCCTCCCCGAAGCGGCGACAGGGTGCTGCTGTGAAAAGGAACGCGCTGAAGGGCGCACGATTTTTTCAGGTCGTCCAACTGCTGGAGCGGATGCATCCGAGCGACGTGGGAGTCGGTGAGGCAATCTCGCCTGACACGGAGCGAATCCGCTTCAAGGCCCGGAAAGGCTTTGCCTTCCCCGCAGGCGACGTTGCCGGTGTGAGCTGCGGAGCCGACGGCGTCGTCCAGGTCGAGGTTGCCCACATGGGCCTCGTCGGTCCATCAGGCATGCTGCCGCATTGGTATCACGAACTGGTCCTCGCGCGGGAGACGGCGAAGGATCACTCCATGGGCGACTTCTACGACCTCTTTCATCACCGTCTTGTCTCCCTCTTTTACCGCGCCTGGAAACGAAACGCGCTGTTGCCGCAGAAAAAGCGTGACCACAGCGATGTCTTCTCCAGTCATCTCTTCAGCTTTCTTGGCCTAGGTACGGGCGGACTGCGGGAACACCTCGCCGCATTGGAGGCGGCACTGCTGCACTTCTGCGGTGAAGCGAGCCGGCAGGGAACGTCGGCCGGAACAATCGCACGCATGGTCACAGTTGTTTTCGGTGTGAAGGCGGATGTGGAACCATTCGTGCCGCGCGTCGCTGCACTGGAACCGTCGGATCAGGCAACGCTGGGACAGGCGAACTGCAGGCTCGGTGTGGATGCCGTCTGCGGCTCTGAAACCCGCGATGTCCAATCGACCTTCCGGGTTTGCCTGGGACCCATGCGATATGAGGAGTTCGTCGACCTGTCGGGAGTGCGGAAACTGAGGCATCTGGTCTCACTGGTGCGTTTCCTTTCGGGGCTCGAATACGAAATCGAGATTCGACTCGTGCTGAAGAAAGATGAAGTCCCTGTGTGCAGGCTTGGTTGCACATCCCCAGACGCACCAAGGCTCGGCCATTCCATCTGGATGAAGGACCCTGCATTCACACTCGATGAGGACCCGTTCGTGACGATCCATCCAGACGAAATCGCCAAGCAGGCAGCGTCCGAAGTGGGGTAGCCATGTTCGCAGACACGATAAAGAGGGCGCTGGCGCCGGAGTTGGCGCGCAAGAAGTCGCAGGAGCTTCAGGAAGCAGCGGCTCGGAAGACCGACGCCATGCGTCGGCACGAGTACATGGTGGCGCGTCGTTCCATACTGGGTGAGCTTTCCGCGATGCCGGTCACCGCCAGCCAGGAATGCATCACGAATGCGAAGGCTGCGCGGCGCCGCGAACGGATGGATTTGGTGAGCAGTGAAGTGGTTGCCTGTCCGAGGCACGCCGCGCAAGCGGCGCGTCTGCGCAGGAACATGGATGAGGTTGAGAACATGCGCTGCGCCAAGCATGTGTATCTGGCGAACGATCCCGACGCTCCCCCCGAATTGCGAGACAACCCGCCGCCGGGGTTTCTCAAACCGACGGCTGAGCAGCTTGAGAAGATGGGTTTAAACGAAAAAATGTTGAAGCCAGATGATAGCCATTTCAGGACTGCTGTTTACGTCAAAGATCCCGCAGTGTGGGGGCTGGACCCGAGGCCGCCTGCTGTGTTGGCGTTCCGAGGCTCTACTATGGCTGAAGATGATTGGGAGAACAACTTCAATCAAGATGCGAATGAAGAGGCGCCCTATTATAAAAATGCCGTGGAAATTGGAAACCGTTTAGCTGCTAGGGGGGCAGATATGCACATTGTGGGGCATTCGTTAGGTGGAGGATTAGCTAGTGCAGCCCAAGGCGGCAGTGGTCTTACAGCTTCAACGTACAACGCTGCAGGACTGCATCCGGCAACTGTAGCCCGATACTCAACAGACTTAAATCACATGGCTGCTGAGGCTGAAAAAATCACAGCGATTCGGGTCAAGGGGGAAGTACTTACATCTACTCAAGAGAACCTGTTCCAATCCTGGGGGCTCTCTCTTTTGGCCAACAAGGCCATCGGAACAAAGGAAGACATCCCCCCCTCGCACGACAAAGAATATATTGACCAACTTAAGCAGGCAAAGAAGGTAGATGCTAAGGAAAAATATGGAACTTATTTACATGGGATGGATGAAGTAATTGATTCAACAGAAAAACAAAAAATGGAAATCGAGACAATATTGAAAGGTTGCATGAACGGTAGGAGGAAAAAATGATCAGTCGCTTTTTGAACACACTAGGTGCCATCATCAAAACTATAGGAGTTATCGTCATGATGACTACAACAGCCGAAGCCGCACCCAGGTTCAAGTTGAGGGGTCCTTCATACTACTTTGCAGATAATGGCACGTTGACATTGCTCACTGCTGCGCTGGCAGGAGATGTGCGCGCGGCACAATTGGCTGTAGCTCAGGGGGCAGACCCAAACGCTGAAGGCCCCCTCGATAACAAGTACAATCGACTGAGGCCGCTTCATTATGCTATCGCAGCGAACAATAAGGATGCAGTCACAGTTCTAGTTTCGGTCGGTGCGGACCCGGAATTGCCTGCGTTAGGCTATGGGAGGTCTTTTTCCTTTGCAATGACATTGAAAAATCTAGAAATATTCTCTTTTTTATTAGATTTGAGACCAATTAACACGCTTTCGAAAGACACCATGGAATACATTATCTTCGGGGCAGCAAGAAAATCGTGCTGGAAATGTTTACAAGCATCTTTAGAGCGTGGTGCGCCCATTGATTTCCCAGATGGTGCAGGGTACACAGTGCTAATGACCGCCATGGATCTACAGGATTACGATATGGCCGAATGGCTGCTTCAAAAAGGTGCCTCTATACATATTGCCCCCCCCAGTGGTGTAACTCCTGCTTATTCAGTCGAGTTTCACCTAAAGAAGTACATCCCCGGCAGCCCCACCTATAACAAAGTGCTTCATCTGAAGGAAATGATGGCGGAGCGCGGTGCGGTTTTCCCTGCGCCTTCCCCCGCCGAGGTTCGGGCCAGGAGAGAGCGGGCAAAAGCCTCTTCTCAGCCCTAAGATTGAGGGCGTCTTGGGCATTGCACCATCACAACGGCACTGGAAGCATATGCGGTTGCCGGTGTATGGGTGAAGCAACTTTATTGGATTACGGACGCAACGGGAGAGAAAGATGCTTGGACGTCTTATTAATTCCCTTATCACTGTGGTCAAAGCAATTGGAGTAATCATCATGATGGTTACAACCACCGAAGCCGCATCCAAGTTCAAGTTGAGGCCCCCTTCATACTACTTTACAGATCGGGGCACGTTAGCTTTGTTGACCGCTGCGATGGCGGGAGATATGCGCACTGCACAACTTGCAGTAGCTCAGGGGGCGAACCCAAACGACGAAGGCCCGCTCGACAACAAATACAATCGGTTGAGACCTCTTCATTACGCGATCGCAGCAAATAATAAGGAGGCTGTCAAAGTTCTAATTTCAGTTGGTGCGGATCCGGAATTAAGTGCCTTAGGCTTCGGGAGGTCTTTCTTGTTTGCGATGACATTGGAAAATATTGGGATGCTATCGCTGTTGTTGGATTTGGCCCCGATTTCCACGCTCTCCAAAGATACGATGGAATACATCATTTTCGAGGCGGCAAGTCAACCATGTTGGGAATGTTTACAGCTATTTTTAAACCGCGGAGCTCCTATAGATTATCCTGATGGTGCAGGATACACCGTGATGATGTGCGCGATGGATATACAGGACTACGATATGGCCGAATTGCTGCTTAAGAAAGGCGCCTCTGTACATGTAGAGACCAAAAATGGTGTAACTCCTGCTTATTCAGTCGAGTTTCACCTAAAGAAGTACATCCCCGGCAGCACCACCTATAACAAGGTGCTTCATCTGAAGGAGATGATGGCGGAGCGCGGTGCGGTTTTCCCGGCGCCTTCCCCTGCCGAAGTTCGGGCCAGGAGAGAGCGGGCAAACGCCTCTTCCCATCACAAGGACTGAGGCCCGCATGGCGTTCACCCAACAGGACAGGCTTTTATCCATAAGCACAGTACTCGGCGACGACGTTCTGCTTTTAACCGAACTGAGCGGGGAAGAAGGAATATCGCGCAGCTTCAGGTTCGAGATGTCTCTACTTTCGGAGCAGCACGCTATCTCGTGCGAGTCACTACTGGGAAGTAACGTGACCGTCTCGATCGCTCTTGCCGACGGCAACAGACGATACCTGAACGGTATCATCTCCACCTTTTCGCAAGGACGGACCGCCAGCGAGGAAGGCGAGGATGCGAGGTTCTCTTCATTTCGCTGTAACGTGGTTCCCTGGTTCTGGTGTCTTAGCGAAAGCGCCAACATAAGGATTTTCCAGAACCTGTCCACCCCCGAGATAGTCGAACGCGTCTTCGCGGATCATGGCTTTTCCTGGTACCAACTCCAATTACGCGGGAGCTATGAGAAAAGAGAGTTCTGCGTGCAGTACAGAGAAACAGATTTCAACTTCGTGTCGCGCCTGCTCGAAGAGGAAGGCATCTCCTATTTCTTCAGGCATGAAAAGGGGCGACACACCATGGTCCTCGCCGATTCCCCGGACGCGCATCTTCCTTGCCCTTTCCAGCGGAAAGCCTCATGTCTGATCAGTGCCAGTGGCACCCGCGAAGAAGATGTCATCACCTCCCTAGACATATCCCGACAGCTTCGTTCTACAACATATTCCCTCAACGATTACAACTTCATGGTCCCTCGTACCAGTCTGAAGGTGCAAAGCAACACTCCCGGCCACTCCGGCACTATTCGCGAGGTTTACGATGTTCCGGGCGGCTACGAGCAACTGGCTCAGGGGGAACGGCTGGCGAAGATACGAATGGAGGAGGAAGAGGCACGTTCAGTTATTGTCACAGGGGGGAGTGACTGTCGTGCCTTTGTCAGCGGCTACCGTTTCATCTTAACGGGGCACGGCAACGCGAACCTCGATGGTAAGGACCTGCTTCTCGTGTCGGTCCGTCATGATGCCATGGAAGGGTACGGTACCGATGAGCCGTCGAGCTACCGAAACAGTTTCGACTGCATCCCGTACCATACTCCGTACCGTCCGCCGCGTCTGACGCCAAAGCCCGTTCTGCAGGGAGCCCAGACTGCGGTAGTAGTGGGACCGCCGGGCGAGGAAATCCACACGGACCAATACGGGCGGGTGAAGGTTCAGTTTCACTGGGATCGCGAGGGAAAGCGTGACGACAAAAGTTCCTGCTGGATCAGGGTGAGCCAGCCCTGGGCGGGCAGCGGCTGGGGCGCCTTGTTCCTGCCGCGGGTAGGACAGGAGGTCGTCGTGGACTTCCTCGGAGGAGACCCGGACCGCCCCATCGTCATCGGCCAGTTGCACAACGGTCAGAACCTGCCGCCGTACCAGCTGCCGCTCCAGAAAACGAGAAGCTGCATCAAGTCGTGTTCGACTCCCGAAGGGGGAGGGTACAACGAACTGTGTTTCGAGGACAAGAAGGGAGAGGAGCAGTTGTACATCCACGCTCAACGGGAGCAGGTGACCCGAGTAGAGGAGGACTTACTGGAATGGGTAGGGCAGGACCGTCACCTGGTCGTAAACCGGGACCGGTTGGAGAAGGTGTCGCGCGACCAGCACCTCGAGGTGCTGGGAGATTGCAATGAAAAGATCGACGGAACCCTGTCCGTGTCAGTAGGCGCCGATCTCCAACTGAAGGTGGAGGCGACGTGCGCCCTGCAGGCGGGAGAACTGATTCAGATAAAGGCTGCCAAGAACGTCGTAGTTGAATCTTCAACGCAACTGTCACTGAAGGTGGGAGATAACTTCATCAATATTAGTGCTGCCGGGGTCACCATAGTCGGCAAGATGGTGCTGATCAACAGCGGCGGCTTGCCTGCGTTTTGCACCGGAGCATCCCCGGAACATCCGAAGCCACCAAAAGAAGCCGGAGGGGCTGGTGCGGCGAGTACCGGCGCAACACAGGTGGCCGACATTTCACAGGCTAACCCTCAAACAAGGTCTTTTGAAAGAGCGAATGCGGTACATACACCATTATGCGACAGATGACCATGACCGTAAATCGGCTGGTCCGGCCGACAGTATGAGGGAAATGATGATTCAAAGCCTTGAAGGTCTAATCTTCTCAAGCGGGTGTCGCAGTCTTAGTCTTTTCAGTATCCTTGATGGCGCCACGGTGCCGGATCTCCCTGCGGCTTTGGCCTCTTTCGAGGCGGAGCACTTCTGCCTGCTGAGAGGCGTGCTGCCTCCCGATCTGGCGCAGGTAGCTCCCTACCTTGTATCGCTCAGGCAGGGCAGTCCTTTCACCAACTGGTTACTGGCGAAAGGGTGGGGCAGGCATTGGGGGATCTACGGCGGGAGTGACGGCAAGATGATTGAGCTGCGCAAACATTTCCGACATTTGTTCCATGTGTCGGATGACGCCGGCAAATCATACTACTTCAGGTTCTACGATCCGTACGTCATACGGAACTATTTACCGAAGTGCACACTGAAGGAAGCGACGGAGTTTTTTGGACCTGTGCAATGGTACCTTACCGAGGACGGCATCCCGGGGATAGCTAGAAAGTTTTTCCTGATCGACAACGCGCTGCGCGATGACAGGATGGCAATCGCACAGCCTCACAAGAACGTTGAGGAGGCATCATGGAAATACGGACCGAACAGATGAACGACGCTGCACACGCTGCCTATCTGGAGCGTCTCGACGCTGCGTTCGAAAGCGACCTCGCCGACTACCACAGGATCGAACGTGAACAGCGCCTCCAGTTTCTTGCCGCCGCAGTCGAACTGGCTGAAAACAAGGGGTTCAGCTCGGAGCAGGGGATAGCCTCCTATGTCCTGGCCCTTTGGTACCTGGACATCGACTTCGAGGATAAGAGCGACGAACTGGCGTCGTTGCTCTTGTCGTCTCTGCCAGAGGTGCGTCGCGTACATGCCATGAATCAATGGGTGGAGACGCTTTTGGGAGAGCCGGACAACATTGAGGCTGCGGACGAGGCTTTGAAAAAGGCGCTGCACCTCACAGAGCCTTGGGGCAACTGACATAAAGGCATACGCCCCGGCCTCCAGCGCCAACAGAAGCCGGGGCGACTGTCACCGTTCCCTCATCACTTTTGACCACCGCTTCCTCGGTAGTATCACACAGATGCACTCACCAGAAATTTAGCTGTTGACATCGGACCACTTCTTCTTTATAAAACTGATAACAGTTTTCATTATCGCCGAGTCGGTTCACCGGAATAACCGTGTGCCAGTGCGATAAGGTGTTGAGAGATTATTGGTATTCTCTGTGAGGAGCTGTGGAGGGGAGATGAAAGTTGCTGTTGCTGTGAAAGAGGATCTGACAGCGGTGCAAGGTGTCGAAGCGGCGGGTTCAACACGCGGATTGCGGACTTCCTGGCAGGATTTTGCCGGGCTCTACCCGACGGAAGAGGAATGTCTCGCCTCCTTCCTGGCCCTAGAGCTTGCCGAGGTGCTGCAGGGCGCGAAACCCGCGAACCTCGTCTGTCTCACCAACAAGCGCCGCTCCTGCGGCAGAAACCTTTACCTCCTCTGGAAAGAGCACGGCGAGGTCCTTCTCGCGGAAAGCGGCCTCAAGGTGCGGGTGCTCGACGACCGCGGTTCGTCGATCCTTCTCCTGCTCTACTCGCAGCAAGCGCTTAGCGAACTCCTTTCGCAAAAAAGCGCCTCCATCATCCTGCGCAAATCCGGTTACGGCAACCCGGATGATCTCGACGCCACCCTCGATGAACTGGAAAAACGGGTGACGGGGGAGGGGTTCCCGCACGAGATCGGCGTCTTCCTCGGCTATCCGCTGAAGGACGTGGTCGGCTTCATGGGATGGGCGCCGCTGGCCTTCACCTGCCAGGGACCCTGGAAGATCTTCGGCAACCCGGAGCAGAGCCTGCGCCTCGCCGAGTGCCACCGCGAGTGCCGCGGCAGGATGTCTGAAAAGCTCGCCGCCGGCTGCAGCCCCTTGCAGTGCTTAAGAAGCGTCGCAGCAGGAGTCGCAGATTCCTACAACGCAGTACCAACCGTTTTTTTGTCCGTGTCGTGAAAATGAATGTCAAAGCCCGCAAGCCGGGCAGGAGGGCGTTATGTGCATAGCTCTGATCGGGGGGATGGATCGCTTGGGTAAGCACTACCAGGAAGAGGCGCAACGTGCGGGGATGACGCTGCAGTTCTTCAGCACCTCGGAAACGAACATAGCATCTAAACTCAAAAAGGCCGACGCCATGGTCATCTTCACCAACAAGGTGTCGCATCGCGTGAAGATCGAAGCGATGCAGGTGGCAAAGGCGAAGGACATACCGGTATTCATGCATCACGCCTGCGGCATCTGCACCTTCAGGAACTGCCTGGAGTGTCTGAAGCAGGGGCACTAGCCGTCGGCATAACGTATTTCATGTTGCACCGGACCTGTGCTACGTGTAGCCTTGTTTGACACTTCCGCCGTACAGGACCCGCATGCCCGATGCCAGCAACCAGACAATCAAAAGGATGATAACGACCGGGGTGCTCCTTGCCCCGGTCGTCGTCCTCTGCATCCTCTACCTCGACGTCCCCCTTGCACACTTCGTCAGGGACTATCTCTACGCCAACGCCCACTGGTCCAGAACTACCTCTGACCTTCCCGATCTGCTCTCGTTCGTGGTGCTCATATCCATGGCAGGGTCGTTCGCGATCTACCTACGTCGCTCCCGACACGCCATCTACGATCGGCTCACCCTCTTCGCCAGGGAGGTGCTTTGGGTCGCTCCATCCTCCTATCTGGCAAAGGCGCTGCTGAAAATCGTCTTCGGACGCAGCAACACGCGCTGCTGGTTGCGCGACCCAAGCATCTACGGCTTCCACTGGTTCCAGATGAAGGAGCACTGCGAGGGGTTTCCTTCCGGACACATGATCGTGATCACCGCACTCCTCGCCGTTTTGTGGCGCTTCTATCCCGGCAGCCGCATCTTGGTGACCGTCACCGGGGTACTGCTCGGGCTCGCCCTGGTCACCACGAACTACCATTTCCTGAGCGACGTCCTTGCCGGCGCCTATCTCGGCGTCCTGCTGGAGATCGTCCTTTTCCACTGGCTCTTCAGAAAGCAGGACCCCGGCGGCGCCACCTCGTAAATAGCTTTCGTATACGGCCACTTCGCCCGCGGCGCCGCGTCAGGTGCGGCTTTTGCGCCTGCTTTTTCCCTTGCATCCGAAGCCGAAATCCCTTATATTTCAACGGCACATCAAGGAAATAGTCAACGTTAAACCAACGATACGTAGCAGATGGCGGAGCAGGGAGCACCGCACTCAGATAACGCATGGAAAGGGTTTAGCCGCCTCGGTTAAGCCCTTTTTGTTTGAGCATAAAAAGGTCAGGGAGGCCCAATGGAAAGAAGAACTTTAACGGCAGGAGATATGGTTGATTCGCAGTGCACGCGTTGCAAGGCGCTCTTGAACCACACCATCGTGGCGATGGTGGGGGGACAGGTGGTGCGGGTTAAATGCAACACCTGTGGCAGCGAGCACAACCATCGTCCCGCGAAAGAACCAAAGGCCGCCGCAGTGAAGGGAGTAAAGGCTGAAAAAGTGGCGAAGACGCCGCGCACCAGGGCGGCAAAGGCCCCGGCCGTCTCGGATGAGGCGATCTGGGAAGCGATGATCGAACCGCTCGATCCGGACCTGGCTGTAACGTACAGCATGGACGGAAAGTTTAAGCCGAACACGCTGATCGCCCATCCCGTTTTCGGCACCGGCGTCGTCGCCGCCTGCCAGTCCGGCAAGGTCGAGGTCGTCTTCAAGAGCGGTCGCAAGCTCCTGAGGAGCGCCTGCTGATACGAAAAGCACGCTGTTTATCAAAATGAGAAAGGGGCTGTCGGAATGATCCGGCAGCCCCTTTTTTTGTTCATCCGAGAATTACGGAGGAACCGAAAGTGTGTTCGCTCGAAAGGATGAAGGATGCCTAAAGGTTCCCCCCTTTGCGAAGGGGGGACAGGGGGGATTTGCCTTTCGTTGGCACAGCTGTCCCCCCACCTCGTCTTGCCCTCCATCCCTTACTTCTTAACCCTGAACCCCGCCCGCTCCCATGCGGACGCGTCATTGGCCGGTTTCTGCTCCCTTGCCTTTGGCTGTCCCTTCGGCGCCGCACCCTTTTGCGCCTTCTCCGGCTCGGCCTGCTTTATGGAGAGTGAGACCCGCTTCGTCTGCGGGTCGGCGGAGAGCACCTTCACCTTCACGATCTCGCCGACCTTCACCGCCTCGTTCGGGTCCTTGCAGTAGCGGTGCGAGAGCTGGCTTACGTGCACGAGGCCGTCCTGGTGCACCCCGATGTCGACGAAGGCGCCGAAAGCGGCCACGTTGGTCACCACCCCCTGCAGGATCATCCCCTCTTTCAGGTCGGCTATGGTGACGACGTCTTCCCTGAAGGTCGCAGTCTGGAACTGCTCGCGCGGGTCGCGCCCCGGCTTTTTAAGCTCGGCCAGGATGTCCTTCAGGGTCGGAAGGCCGATGACCTCGGTGACGTAGCGCTCGAGCTTGATCCCGGCGCAAAGCCCGGCATCGGCGGCGAGCTGCGCCACGGTGACCCCCAGGTCCGCCGCCATCTTTTCCACGACCACATAGTTCTCCGGGTGCACCGCAGTGTTGTCGAGCGGGTTGTCGCCGCCGCGGATGCGCAGAAAGCCCGCCGCCTGCTCGAACGCCTTCGGTCCGAAGCGCGGCACCTTGAGCAGCGCCTGCCTGGTCGGGAAGGCGCCGTTCTCGTCGCGGTATTTCACGATGGCGCGCCCCTGGCTCTCCGAGATGCCCGCGACGTAGGAGAGAAGCGCCCATGACGCGCTGTTCAGGTCGACGCCGACGTAGTTGACGCAGGACTCCACCACCGCGTCGAGCGCCTTCTTCAATAGCGACTGGTTCACGTCGTGCTGGTACTGCCCGACCCCAATGCTCTTCGGGTCGATCTTAACGAGCTCCGCCAGCGGATCCTGCAGCCTGCGGCCGATGGAGATGGCGCCGCGGACGGTGAGGTCCAGCTCCGGGAACTCCTCGCGCGCGATCTCCGACGCCGAGTAGATCGAGGCGCCCGCCTCGTTCACCATCACCGTTTCGGCCTTCACCCCGGCCGCGCGCAGCGTCTCGCGCACGAACACCTCGGTCTCGCGCCCGCCGGTGCCGTTGCCGATGGCAATCAGACGCAGGTCGTGACGCTCGATGAGGCGCAGCAGTTCCGCCCCGGCGCTCTCCGCCTTCGGGCCGCCGGTGTGCGGGTAAATGGTCGAATGTTCAAGGAAGGTCCCGGTCTCGCCGATGGCGGCGAGCTTGCAGCCGGTCCGCAGCCCCGGGTCGACACCGAGGACGCGCCTTCCCCCGGCGGGGGGGAGCAGAAGGAGGTTTCTAAGGTTCTGCGCGAAGACGGCGATGGCCGCCTCGTCCGCCTTCGTCTTCGCCTCGAGCCTCAGCTCCACCTCGATGGAGGGGGCGATGAGCCTCTTGTAGGCATCGAGGGCCACCGCTTCCAGCACACCCTTGAAGACGCTCTCGCGTTTGACGAGCCCCCCCTTCAGGCGCGCAACGATCTCCTCTTCGGGCGCCAGGAGGTTGAGGCGCAGGACCTCCTCCTTCTCGCCGCGGCGCATCGCCAGCATGCGGTGCGACGGGATCGTTTTGAGAGACTCCTGGTATTCGTAATACATCTTGAACTTGCCTTCGCGGTCCGCCCCCTCGCCCAGGAGTTGGGAAGAGAAGATCCCCTCCCCGCGGGTGAGGTCGCGCACCATGGCGCGCCGGTCGGCGTCCTCGGAAAGCTGTTCCGCGATGATGTGCGAGGCGCCTTCGAGCGCCGCGTCCGCGTCGGCCACACCGAGTTCGGCGTTCACGAAGGGGGCCGCAGCTTCGGCGGCCGTCCCGGTGGTGAGTTCCTGGGCGAGAACCAACTGGGCGAGCGGCTCCAGGCCGCGCTCGCGCGCGATGGTCGCCTTGGTGCGGCGCTTCGGCTTGTAGGGTAGGTAGAGATCCTCGAGTTCGGTCTTCTTCCGGCAGGTGGCGATGCGGGCGGAGAGCTCGGGGGTGAGCTTTCCCTGCTCCTCGATGCTTTTGAGCACCGTCGCCTTGCGCTCGGCCAGTTCACGGTGGTAGGCGAGCAGGTCCTCGATCTCGCGGATCTGCACCTCGTCCAGTTCGCCGGTCTGCTCCTTACGGTAACGCGCGATGAAGGGGACGGTGCCCCCTTCGTTCAAAAGAGCCACCGTGGCGAGCACGCCCCTGCGCGGCAGCCCGCTTTCTTCTACAACGATTTCAAAGAGTTCCTGTGTATCTGTCGCGTGCATGGTCAAAAGTAACCCTCCCGAAAAAAGAGGTCCTTCTTACACTCTTTGGGGCCCGGGGGCAAGAACTTTCCCGCCGCGCGCTAGGGGAGGAAGCCCTGCTTCTCGTAGTCGGCGAGCTTCCTGTAGAGGGTGGCGACGCCTATGTTGAGCTCCGATGCGGTGCGCGCCTTGTTGTTGCCGGTGGCTCTGAGCGCCGCGAGGATATATTCCCGCTCCACCTCCTCGAGCGGGCGCACCGATTCGACGATCCCCGCGCGCGGCAGCGCCGACCTCAGCTCCTCGGGAAGGTCCTCCAGGTCCGCCCTGCTGTCCTCGCAAAGCGCCACGGCATGCTCCACGGCGTTCTGCAGTTCCCGCACGTTTCCGGGCCAGGTGTAGCGCAGGAGCTGGTCCGCCGCCTTCGGGGTGAAGCCGGTCACCTTGCGTCCCGCGCGCCTTGAGGCCTGCTCCAGAAAGATGCGCGCGAGCGGTAGGATGTCCTCGTTGCGCTCACGAAGCGGGGGGACGCGCACCTCGATCACGCGCAGTCGGTAGTAGAGGTCGCGCCTGAAGTTGCCATTGCTCACCTCGTCCGAAAGGTTGCGGTTCGTGGCGGCGACCACCCGGATGTCCACCGGCCGCGAGACGTTCTCTCCCACACGCCGTACCTCGCGCTCCTGCAACACGCGCAGAAGCTTCACTTGCATCGCCGGGGAGACCTCCCCTATCTCGTCCAGAAATAGCGTCCCGCCGTGGGCCGCCTCGATCAGCCCCATCTTGTCGCGGTCCGCACCGGTGAAGGCCCCCTTCACGTGTCCGAAGAGCTCGCTCTCAAGGAGCGTTTCGGTGAGAGCGCCACAGTTCACCGCCACGAAAGGGCGCCCGGTGCGCGCCGACTCCTCGTGGATGAGGCGCGCGATGCGCTCCTTCCCCGCGCCGCTCTCGCCGGTCACGATGACCGAGGAGTCGACCCTCGCGATGCGGCGCGTCAGCTCAACCACACGCCGCATGGCGTTCGAGCGCGCCGTGATGCAGCCGACCTCCTCGGTTGGCGCGCTCAGGCAGGACATCTGGCGCCGCTGCTTTTTCAGGCGCTCCTCCGTTTCCCGCAAAGCTTTAGCCAGGTTCTGGAACACCTCGTCGCCGCTTTCCGACTCGAAGTAGGGTAGGTGCGGCTCGAGCGCCTCGCCCCACTGTTCCCTGGTGCGCCCCTCCACGTGACAGACCGCGTCCCCCTTGCCGCAGCAGCGGTCCTCGATGAAATAGACCTTCTCCCCCGCCCAGTAAGATACGTAGCCGCTTGCGAACCCGGTCAGGGTCCAGCAGACCGGCTCCTCCGAGAGCCCGAGATGCAACAGATGCTGCTCCACCTCGTAGGAGTCGTACCAGAAGGACTGTACCTTCGGCTCCCCGTCCGCGCCGTCGCTGCGCTGGTTTTCCTCGACGCGGACCATCCCCTGCAGCATGTGCAGCTTGGGGCCGGTCCAGCTGTCGGCGAAGAGATCCGGAAACTCCATCTTGAGACTCTCCGCCGTCCTCATGCCGTGCGTGTAGCCGAACCGGGTCAGGATGCTCCTGGCCGCCGCTGTCCCGAGCGAGTCGATCAGCTCCTTGCGCAAAAGCCCGAGCGCGACGGCGTCGAAGAGGAGCACCCTGCGCCCCATGAAGAACATCGTCCCCCCGTCGGGACGAAAGGAAAGTAGCTCGCGTAAATCCAGATCCGTCGATTGCATCCCCGCCTCCTTGCACGCCTACCATAATAATAAGAGACCATATCATAATGATAGGCAATTTCCTCGTTGTATACGTATCAATCTCGTAACGCACCGATATCTCATTTGTTTATCCGTGGCACGTTCGCTGCTATTCCCACGTAACAAGCACGTTTTCTGCCAGACCGGGCGGGTTCCGGGAAGGATGCGCGGTCCGGCGCGTTCCCAAAACCTACAAAAACAATGGGAGGTTCAAGTGAAGAAGAAAGTTCTCGTATCCCTGTCGCTTCTGGCGGCGCTCGGCGCGTGGGGAAATCTCATGCCGGCGCAGGGGGCGACCATCAAGGGTAAGCACGCCTCGGAAGGACTGGGCTGCGCCGACTGCCACAAGACGGATAAGCCGACGGCAGCCGCGGAAGTGGCGGCATGCCTCGAATGTCATGGCGGATACGACAAGATGGCCGAGCGCACCAAGGCGATGCACAACAACCCGCACGACTCGCACCTCGGGCGGATGGCATGCCTTAAGTGCCACAAGGTGCACGCCCCTTCGGAGTACCTCTGCCTGGAGTGCCACAGCGATTTCGAATTCAAGGACAAGTAGCCCGGACCCTAAAGTACGCGGCAACGCCGCGTCTCACCAACCCCGCAAGCGGGGCATCTAATGGAGGAATCGATGAGAAGAGTTCGTGGTATCGCGATGGTGTTCGTCGCCGTTCTCGCCTTCGCCGCACCGGCCCTGGCTGAGAAAGAGATGAACACCGACGTAGTTGTGGTGGGCGCCGGCACTTCCGGCCTGGCGGCCGCGGTCGAGGCGCTGCAGCTGGGCGCCAAGGTGGTCGTTCTCGAGAAGCAGGCAAAAGTAGGCGGCACCGGCAGCTTCTGCGAGGGGGTCTTCGCGGCGGAGAGCAAGCCGCAAAAGCGCATCGGCATCGACGTCAACAAGGACTTCGCCTTCAAGCTGATCATGAACTACAGCCACTGGAAGGCGAACGGCGCGCTCGCCAAGAACTTCGTGGACAAGTCCGCCGAGACCATCGACTGGCTTGACGACCTCGGCGTGAAGATCGAGTACGTCGGCGTCGGCGGCTTCGGCGGCCCGCTCACCTGGCACGTGATCGCCCCCGGCCCGGACTACCCGGATAAAAACCCGAGGGATTTCCACTGCCAGAGGATGATCAACGTGTTCGAGAAGTACGTGATCGATCACGGCGGGAAGATCCTCCTCGAAACCCCGGGCACCGAGCTGATCACCGACAACGGCAAGGTGGTCGGCGTGGTGGCCAAGGAGAAGTCGGGTGAAACGCTGAAGATCAGGTCCAAGGCGGTGATCGTCGCGACCGGCGGCTTCGCCAACAACAAGGAGATGATGAAGAAGTACGTCGAGTACCCGGAGGTGATCCCGGTCGGCAACATCGGCAAGGACGGCGA
Source organism: Geomonas ferrireducens (assembly GCF_004917065.1). NCBI lineage: Bacteria > Pseudomonadati > Thermodesulfobacteriota > Desulfuromonadia > Geobacterales > Geobacteraceae > Geomonas > Geomonas ferrireducens. Next base: position 1,569,881 of record NZ_SSYA01000002.1, on the reverse strand, counting down.
CGGCATCCAGATGGCGCAGAAGGTCGGCGCCCAGCTCGAAGGTATGGGGACCGTTGAGGCCTACCGTCCCGGTCTTCCGGGCTTCCACCCGGCCGACCAGATGATCGCCCTCGCGGTGCAGCCCTACTTCTGGGTCACTCCGCGCGGCGAGCGCTACGTTGACGAGTCGAGCGTCGAGTTCTGGCCCTATGCCGGCAACGCCATCACCAGGATCGGCGGCACCGCCTACTCCATCTTCGATGAGACGACCAGGAAGCAGGCCGTCGAGAAGGGGATCGAAATGCCGCTGGGCGAGTGGGTTCTCCAGGGCACGAAGCTCGTGAAGTTCGACGAGTCCTTCAACAAGGAACTCGCGAGAAAGCGCGGCTTCGCCTTCAAGGCTAACACCATCGAGGACCTCGCAAAGCAGCTCAACATGGATCCCAAGATCCTGAAGGCGAGCGTCGAGACCATGAACAAGTCCGCCGCCGTGCGTGAGGACAGCCAGTTCAACAAGAAGTCCAAGTACCTCCGCCCCATCGCGAACGGTCCCTTCTACGCCGTCAAACTGCTGCCGCGTCACCTTGGGACCCTGGGCGGCGTGAAGATCAGCGGCAACACCGAGGCGCTGAACGCGAAGGGTGAGCCGATCCCGGGTCTCTACGCGGTCGGCACCGACTCCGGCGGGATGTACGGCGACAGCTACGACCTCCTCCTCGGCGGGGGCACCGCGGGCTACGCCATCAACTCGGGCCGCATCGCGGCTGAGAACGCACTGAAGTACGCAGGGATGAAGAAGTAACGAGGAGAGCCTGCCGTGGCGCCCGCCGCCGCGGCAGGCAGTGCAAAACGATCAACGACTACCAATCGTAAGGGGATCTGTACATGAAGAAGATGAATTTAGGCGCCATGGCACTGGCCGGCGTACTGACATGCTCCGCACCGGCACTGGCCGTCGACCTCAACGCCTACGGCAACATCAAGCTCGGGACCTTCTGGACCCAGAACAACTTCTACAACGCTGCCGGCGACAAGAGGCACGACAGCGACTTCAGCCTCGACAACTTCGGCGACAGCTTCGTCGGCGTCAAGGTGAAAGAAGGCGAGTACTCCGGCGTAGCCGAACTCGGTCTCTACAACCCGAAGGCGTACTCCAAGGGTGTGGAAGTTCGCCTCCTCTTCGCCGAGTGGGATTTCGGCCAAGGGAAACTGCGCATCGGTAAGACGCCGAGCCCGTACGTGTTCCGCTCGCAACAGGTCTGGGACAGCGACGGCGGCTTCAACGGCTACGGCTCGCTTTGGGACGGCCGCTACGCGAACATCAAGGTGACCATGAACAACGGCCTCTACGTCACCGCCATGCAGCCGCGCGTCGGCAACCAGGCCAACAACACCACCAACGTCTCGCCCAACGCCGACGTGACCGCGGCCTACAGCCAGACCGGGAACAGCTACCAGACGACCTACACCGACTACGACACCATGCTCCCGAAGATGGTGGTCGGCTACGAAGGGAAGCTCGACAACTGGAGCTACGGCGGCGGCGTCGCCGGCAACATGTACAAGGTCACCAGCTCGGTCAACGACTCGACCCCGATCAAGCACGACATCTACTCCTACCTCGCCTTCTTCCATGGCAAGGTGGATCTCGCACCGCTCGAGTTCAGCTACAACGTCTTCGCCGGCCAGAACACCGGCGACCTCATGAGCACCGCGACCGGCAACGGCACCGGCAACACCCTCGCCAACCCCGGCCAGGCCAACGGCGCCTACTACGACGTGCTGCACGGCAAGAACTCGCACACCTACGGCGGCTTCGGGCAGTTGGGTTACCGCGTCACCGACCGTGCGACGCTCTACACCGGCGCCTCCTACGTGGTCGACGACAACTCGATCGCCCACACCGACGCCCGCATGGCCTCGTTCGTCAACGTGAACTACGCCGTCGGCAAGCACTTCAACATCGTCCCGGAGGTCGACTACATCAACGACTTCAAGAACTCCCTGGGGCAGAAGGAGCCGCGTTCCCTGATCGCCGGCGCCAAGTGGCAGATGAGTTTCTAGCAGGTGAAAAGACCGCGGGGGGGGCTCTCCCCCCGCACTTTGAGGACACGCATGGAACGGAACAGCAACGGGTTCTCCCCGCAAAACGGTTGCCTCGGCTCCCTCGACGAGTGGGACAGCCGCCACCGCAGCATCATCGCTCGCCTGAACCGGATCGCGGAAAAGGCGCGCCGGCAGCCCGGCTGTGATCTGAGCGGCGAGCTGGACCAACTGGTGAACGAGACCCTGAGGCATATCGGGCCGGAGGAGAGCTTCATGGAATTGGTCGCCTTTCCGATGGTGCGTGAGCACAGCATTCGCCACCGCTCCATCAGCATCGATACCGCGAAACTCCGTTACCAGCTGCAAAAGAGGGAGGACGCCCTGCCCGATGCGCTGGAGCGGATCCGCCTCATGTGGCTCGAGCACATCGAGGTGCACGACCGCGCCTTCGAGCTCTTTCTCACCTCGCGGGGGTAAACCATGGGAGACCGCGCGCCGCTCAAGACACTTTTCCTGGTCAACTTCGCCGTGACGCTTGGCTTTGGCATCGCCGACGCCTTTTTCCCGACCTACCTTTTCGGCCTCGGCGCCCGCGGAATCATGCTCGGGCTGCCGCTGGTTCTTTATTCCCTTTCCAAGATAATATTCAGCCCGGTGCTCGGAGCGTGCGCGGACCGGGTCGGCTACCGCAGGATCGTCCTTGCGAGCCTCTTTCTCTACCTCGCGGTATCCGTCGGCTACCTCTGCACCCGTGATGTCCTTCAGCTCATCCTGCTACGCCTCGTTCAGGGGGTGAGCTGCGCGATGTTCCGTCCGGTCATCCTCTCCATGGTCGGAAGCGCCACCGGAAAAGAGGAGCGGGGGAGGGTGATGGCGACCTTCGACATCTCCTTTTACGCGCCGCTCGGCCTCGGGCCGCTGATAGGTGGAGCCTTGAAAGACACCTGGGGCTATCCCGGCATCTTCGCCGCCGTGACGCTTTTAAGCCTCGCCGCCTTCCTCTTCGCGTTGCGGCGCCTGCCACATGCTGCCCTCCGCGCGGGGCGCTCTGCGGTGCCGGGGGGCGTCGTCCCGCTTTTGGGGCTGCAGCGCGGCAGCTACCGCGGCCTTCTTGCCTTCATCTTCGGGCGCGCCTGCGGCATCTCGCTTTCCGGCTCCTTCCTACCCATCCTGCTTAGCAGCAAGCTGGGGCTTTCCGGGCTGCGCTCGGGACTCGTGCTCGCCTCGGGTACCGCCGCGATGACGCTTTTGCTGCGCCCGATGGGGATCCTGTCCGACCGGGCGCCGCGCCCGCTGCTGGTGCTTCTCGGCGGCGGCGCGGTTTCCCTTTTGTACCTGCTCATTCCCGCCGCAACAAGTTTCGGCTCCATGCTGGTACTGGCGGTCGCCATCGGCGTTTTCAGCGTCGTCTCCCAGCCGGCGAGCAGCGCGCTCCTCGTCGAGGAGGGGACCCGGTACGGCATGGGGGCGACCGTGGGGACCTTCAACGCCGTGCTGAACGCCGGGTTCGTGGCGGGGCCGCTTTTGGGAGCACTCCTGCAGGGAACGCTTGGGCTCACCGCCGTTTTTCACGCGGCAGCTGCGGTGGGACTTGCCGCCGTGGCCCTGTTCGCCGCCGAGCTCTGGGGGGGCGTGCAGCTCTCCGCCGCGGCACCGCCTGAGCACGAAGAAGTTGCCGTTGTCACCACGCGCGCCAGCGTCTCATGTGAAAGCGCTCCGCCATTCTCTCACGCCGCTTGACCGGGCCTCAGAAAACCGCTATTCTGGCCAAATTTCACATGAGAGGGCTACTTATGGCACGTCCCAGCTGGGATGAATATTTCATCGAGATCACACGCCTGGTCGCCAAGCGTTCCACCTGCCTGAGACGACAGGTCGGCGCGGTACTGGTGAAGGACAAGAACATCCTCGCCACCGGCTACAACGGTGCGCCATCCGGGACTGCCCACTGCCTGGACATCGGCTGCCTGAGGGAACAGATGGGCATACCGTCCGGTGAGCGCCACGAACTCTGCCGCGGCCTGCACGCCGAGCAGAACGCCATCATCCAGGCGGCGAAGCACGGCACCTCCATTGAAGGGGCGACCCTGTACTGCAACACCATGCCCTGCATCATCTGCTCGAAGATGGTGATCAACTCGGGGATCAAGCGGGTGGTCTACCTTACCGGATACCCTGACCAGCTGGCGGAGGAGATGATCCGCGAGTCCGGCATCCTCGTCGAGAAGTACGAGGAGGCGCAGCCATGAAATGCCCCTTTTGCGGATTCAGCGACAGCAAGGTGATCGACTCCCGCCCGGACAAGGGCGGCGCCGCGATACGCCGTCGCCGCGAGTGCGAGTCGTGCGCCAAACGCTTCACCACCCACGAGCGCGTCGAGGAAGTGCTGCCGCTAGTCACCAAGCGTGACGGCAGGCGCGAGCCCTTCGACCGGATGAAGCTCGTCGCCGGCATCCAGAAGGCGTGCGAGAAACGCCCCGTCTCGGTTGATACCATCGAGAAGCTCGTTGATCGCCTCGAAACGAAGATGCAGGAGTCGGGTGAGCGGGAGATTCCGACCACCACCCTCGGCGAGTGGATCATGTCCGAGCTGCACGCCGTCGACCAGGTCGCCTACGTCCGTTTCGCCTCCGTGTACCGCTCGTTCAAGGACATCAGTGAGTTCATGGTCGAGCTGCAGGACCTCTTAAAGAAATAGAAGCACGGCATGAGCACCCGGGTTCCCACTGTGCGAAGGTTCTTTAAGGGCCTGGGAACATGTAGTACAGCTACCTATTAAATCATTGCACTTGCCCCAGCGTCCCCCCCTTTGCGAAGGGGGGGACAGGGGGGATTTGCCTTTAGACCTGCGATCCCTTCGAACTGTGCAGGCTGAATGCAGATACAGGCAGCAGCTGTTTGGACGTGCCAACCAAAAAGCAAATCCCCCCCGGCCCCCCTTCGCAAAGTGGGGAGTTTGAACAAGCGGGAAACGTGCGATCACGCGCCGCGCGGCGCGACTGAGACAGGGAAAACCAATGTCCGCAACCCATCAAAAAATGATGCGCATGGCGCTCGCCGAAGCGAGAAAAGGGGTGGGGAAAACCGCTCCCAACCCGGCGGTCGGGTGCGTCATCGTGAAGGACGGCGCCGTCGTCGGCAAAGGGTGGCACAAAAAGGCGGGCACGCCGCATGCCGAGGTGCACGCCCTGCGTGCCGCGGGGGAAAAGGCAGAAGGTTCCGATGTCTATGTGACCCTCGAGCCCTGCTCCCATTTCGGCAAGACCCCTCCCTGCGCCAAGGCGCTCATCGAGGCCCGCGTTGCGCGTGTCTTCGTAGCCATGGTCGACCCGAACCCGGTCGTCTCGGGCAACGGCATCCGCATGCTCGAAGAGGCGGGGATCGAGGTCGAGGTCGGGCTTTTAGAGGCCGAGAGCCGCGCGTTGAACCTCGGCTTTATCAAGTGGATGCAGACCAAGCGCCCCTATGTGGTGCTGAAGAGCGCCATGACCCTGGACGGGAAGACCGCCACCGCAGGAGGCGATTCCAAGTGGGTCACCGGCGACGCCGCGCGGCGCGAAGTGCACCGTCTGCGCGGGAAGCTAGACGCCATCATGGTTGGAGTCGGCACCGTCATCAAGGACGACCCGCTGCTCACCTGTCGCGTCCCCGGCGGCAAGGACCCTCTGCGGGTCATCGTCGATTCGACGCTCAGGTTGCCGCTGCATGCCGCCCTTTTCAGTTTGAAGTCCGAAGCGAAGACCGTGATCGCCACCTGCAGCGGCAACCTCGCGCGGATCGACGCGGTGCGGGCGCGCGGCGCCGAAGTGCTTGTCTGTCGGCAGAAGGAAGGGCGCGTCGATCTGGAGCATCTTTTCGAGCGTTTGGGTGAGCGCGGCGTGCAGTCCGTTCTGCTTGAAGGGGGGCATCATCTGGCCGGAGGCGCGCTGAGGGCGGGGCTCATCGACCATTGCATGTTCTTCCTGGCGCCGAAGCTCGTCGGCGGCGCCGGTACCGGTCTTTTCGCCGGCGAAGGCGTGCCCCTCATGGCCGACGCTATCCGCCTGGAAGGGATGACCGTAAAAAAGATAGGAGCCGACCTTCTGGTGGAAGGAAGCCCGGTGCAGCCCGGGAAGCCGCAATAGCGAGCAGCCGTCCGACAGTCCGACAGTCCGACCAGTCCGACTAGTCTGACTAGTCTGACCGGTCTGACCGGTCTGACCGGTCTGACAGGTCTGACAGGTCTGACAGGTCTGACGATCCTAAAAAAGGAAATGCAATGTTCACAGGTCTAATAGAAACAGTAGGCGAGCTGGTTTCCATCGAGCGCCGCGGCGCCTCGGGGAGCCTCACCGTCAAGACCGCGCTCCCGCTCGACGAGATCAGGATCGGCGACTCCATCGCCATCAACGGCGCCTGCCTCACCGTGGTCCGCAAAGGCGGCGGCGCGGTCACCTTCGACGTCTCCCCGGAGACCATCGACCGCACCGCCTTCAAGAACCTCAAAAGCGGCTCGCCGCTCAACATGGAACGCGCCATGCGCCTGTCCGACCGCCTGGACGGCCACCTCGTCTCCGGGCACATCGACTGCGTCGCCACCGTCACCGAACGCCGCGAGGTCGCCGGCAACATCGTCTTCAGCTTCCGCTTCCCGGCCGAGTTCGCTAAATACATCGCCGCCAAGGGATCGGTGGCCATCGACGGCATCAGCCTCACCGTGAACAGCGTCGGCCCGGACAGCTTCAGCGTCAACATCATCCCGCACACCGCCTCGAAAACCACGCTCCTGCAAAAGCGCGCGGGGGACGAGGTGAACATAGAAACCGACCTTCTCTGCCGTTACCTGGAGCGCCTGCTCGCGGGTAGGGAGGCAAGGGAAGGCGGCGTCACCCTGGACCTGTTGGCGAAAAACGGCTTTATGTAGCCGCTTTCGCTTCCACTTTCACCGTTTTTTTGTTATGGTCAACGACCTGCAAGGTTTGTTGTCCAACCAATCGGTCCGGGATATGACAGCCGTCATGAATTCCCGGCCGACACTGAACCAAGGAGAGGGTATAGAAATGTCTGTTTCAAGCATCGAGGAAGCCATTGAGGAGATCAGGGCCGGCAGGATGGTAATCCTGGTGGACGACGAGGACCGCGAGAACGAAGGCGACCTCACCATGGCGGCCCAGTGCGTGACTCCCGAGGCGATCAACTTCATGGCCCGCTTCGGCCGCGGCCTGATCTGCCTCACCATGACCACGGAACGTTGCGACCGTCTCGACCTGCCCCCTATGGTGCAGGACAACACCTCTTCCTTCGGCACCGCCTTCACCGTTTCCATCGAGGCGAAGAAGGGTGTCACCACCGGCATCTCCGCCGCCGACCGCGCCCACACCATCCTGACCGCGGTGGCGCCCGACGCGCAGGCCTCCGACCTCGCCCGTCCCGGCCACATCTTCCCGCTGCGCGCCAAAAACGGCGGCGTACTGGTCAGAAGCGGCCAGACCGAAGGTTCCGTCGACCTCGCCCGTCTTGCCGGGCTCGAGCCTTCCGGCGTGATCTGCGAGATCATGAACGAGGACGGCACTATGGCCCGCATGCCGGCACTCAAGAAGTTCGCCAAGGAGCACGGCATCAAGGTCTGCACCATCGCCGACCTGGTCGCCTATCGCCTGAAGCACGAGTCTCTTGTGCGCCGCTCCGTAGACGTTGCGCTCCCGAGCTCCTTTGGTGACTTCCGTGCCGTCGCTTTCGAGAACGACATCGACAAGCTCGAGCACCTGGCCCTCGTGAAGGGGGACATCAAGGGCGAAGAGCCGGTCCTCGTGCGCGTGCACTCCGAATGCCTCACCGGTGACGTCTTCGGCTCCGTGCGCTGCGACTGCGCCGAGCAGCTGCACTCCGCCATGGAGCGCATCGAGAAGGAAGGAAAGGGGATCATCCTCTACATGCGCCAGGAAGGACGCGGCATCGGGCTCACCAACAAGCTGAAGGCCTACGCCCTGCAGGACCAGGGAAAAGACACCGTCGAGGCGAACCTGGCGCTTGGCTTCAAGGCCGACCTGCGCGATTACGGCATCGGCGCGCAGATCCTCGTTAACCTGGGCGTCAAGCAGATCCGTCTGATGACCAACAACCCGAAGAAGCTGATCGGCCTCCAAGGGTACGGCATCGACATCGTGGAGCGGGTGCCCATAGAGATCAAGCCGAGCAAGAGCAACGAGAAATACCTGAAGACCAAGCGCGAGAAGATGGGGCACCTGCTGGAAAACATCTAGCCCCCTGCACCTTCACTTCGGCTGTCAGCAGAAAAATACGGGTTGCGGTCCGGTCGGATGTTCTCGACTTTGGCCGCAACCTCAACCTGTTTCTAAGGAGTTCATATCATGCCTAAATACGTAGAGGGAAAACTGACCGCGGAAGGGCTCCGGTTCGGCATCGTTGTCGGCCGCTTCAACAGCTTCATCGGCGAGAGACTGCTCGAGGGGGCCCTGGACGCACTGGTGCGTCACGGTGCCGACGACCAGCAGATCACCGTGGCGCGCGTTCCGGGCGCTTTCGAGATCCCGCTCACCGCTAAGAAAATGGCCGAAACCGGCAAGTACGACGCCCTCATCTGCCTGGGCGCCGTGATCCGCGGCTCCACCCCCCACTTCGACTATGTCTGCGCCGAGGTTTCCAAGGGCGTTGCCCACGTCTCCCTTGACGCCGGCATCCCCGTCGCCTTCGGCGTGCTGACCACCGACACCATCGAGCAGGCGATCGAGCGCGCCGGGACCAAGGCCGGCAACAAGGGCTTCGACGCCGCCATGACGGTCATCGAGACCGCCAATCTGTACAGGGAGATGAAATAATTGACCACGCGTAGAGAAGGCAGGGAACTCGCCCTGCAGGCGCTTTATTCCAAGGACCTGGTGTCCCAGGACCCGAACCACACGCTGAAGAGGATCATCGAGAGCTTCGGCGAGGGAGAGGAGCCGACCCTTTTGGCCAACTCCAAGGCGTATGCCTTCGCCACCGAGCTTGTGAGCGGTGTCGCCGCGCATCTTGCCGAGATCGACGCCCGTATCGCGGAGAAGTCCAAGCACTGGAGCATGTCCCGCATGGCGCGCGTCGACCTGAACATCCTGCGCCTTGCCGTGTTCGAGCTTGTGTACCGTCCGGACATCCCGAAGAACGTCACCATGAACGAAGCGATCGAAGTCGCCAAGAAGTTTGGCGCCGACGACTCCGCCTCCTTCGTGAACGGCATCCTCGACGAGATCGCCTCCACCGTGACGGACAAGGAATAAACAGCAAGCTGCGTGGACAGTTCCTCTTTGGGCAGCCCCCACGTAGCGCTGCACGTGCCCCAGCGTTCCCCCCTTTGCGAAGGGGGAGCCTGTCCCCCGTAGCCTTGGCGAAGGGGGGACAGGGGGGATTTGATTACGTCGAACAACTGAACGCTGTGGCTACTTTGGCAAAATCCCCCCTTGCCCCCCTTCGCAAAGGGGGGGAAAGGCAGCTCGACAACATTCAATTTCCAAACCATGAAATGATCAAAGAGGGAGTATGGAAGAGATAAAAGTAGGCCTACTTGGTTTCGGCACCATCGGTGCCGGCGTCGTGAAGCTGCTCAAACAGAACTCCGCCCTCCTCACGGAGAAGACCGGCACCCGGATCTCCCTGAAGGCCATCGTTGACCTCGACATCACCACCGACCGCGGCGTGGACACCGAGGGGATCATCCTCACCAGGAACGCGGACGACGTGCTCACCGACCCGGAGATCTCCGTCGTCATCGAGCTGATCGGCGGCTACGAGCCGGCGCGCAGCTTCGCGCTCAAGGCGATCGCCCACGGCAAGCACCTGGTCACAGCCAACAAGGCGCTTCTCGCTGTGCACGGCGAAGAGATCTACGCCGCCGCCAAAGAGAACGGCGTCGAGGTCCTTTTCGAGGCCGCGGTAGGCGGGGGGATCCCGGTACTCTCCGCGATCAAGGGGAACATGGCAGGTAACCGCTTCTCCACCGTCCTTGGTATCGTGAACGGCACCTGCAACTACATCCTCACCCGCATGACCCAGGAAGGGGCCGATTTCGCTGAGGTGCTGAAGAGCGCCCAGGAGATGGGGTACGCCGAAGCCGATCCCACCTTCGACATCGAAGGGGTCGACACCGCGCACAAACTCTGCCTGCTCCTCTCCCTCTGCTTCGGCACGAGGATAGATCTGAAGGACGTCTACTCCGAGGGGATCACCTCGATCACCTCCGAAGACGTCGACTTCGCCGAGACCTTCGGCTACCGCATCAAGCTTCTGGCCATCGGCAAGATGGACGGCGGCAAGATCGAGGCGCGCGTGCACCCGACCATGATCCCGATCGACTATCCGCTCGCCGACGTGCACGGCGTCTTCAACGCGGTCCGTCTCACCGGCGATTTCGTGGGCCCGGTCATGTTCTACGGCCGCGGCGCCGGTATGGAAGCGACAGCGAGCGCCGTTGTCGGCGACATCGTCGACCTCTCCCGCAGCATGTGCGCCGGGATCACCCGTCGTTGCGCTCCGCTAGGGTACCTGGACGGCAACGTGACCAACCTCCCCATCAAGCCGATGGGCGAGATCGTCAGCAAGTACTACATCCGCTTCCAGGCGCTCGACCGTCCGGGCGTACTGGCCCGCATCGCCGGCGCGCTCGGCGCGCGCGGCATCAGCATCGCCTCCATGCTGCAGAGTGCAAGGAGTGCCGCGGACGAAGTACCCATCGTCATCATGACCCACGAGGCCCGTGAGGACGACATGAGAAAGGCCCTGGCCGAGATCGACACCTTCGAGGTGATCCGCGCCAGAAGCACCTTCATCAGGATCGAGGACAACCTCGAATAAAAAGGGTGCAAACAGAACGCAAAAAGGGCGGGAGTCATTTGACCCCGCCCTTTTTTTATAACCCGAAGCCCGGAACACAGAGGACCCGGAGGTCCACAGAGGACACAGAGGAAAGGCTACTGCCGGGGGGAAAACAAAACCTTTCGTTTTTTACTCTGTGTCGCTTTGGCTTTTCCTCTGTGTCCTCTGTGATCCGGGTGGCTTTTAGCCTTTCTCGTACTTTTCCACCACGCTACGGTAGTGCTCCTCGAGCCCCTTAGCGGCCTTCTCCTCCGCCTCCTGGTACTTCGCCACGATCTCCGGGCGCACCCCTTCCGGGAGAATCCTCTCCGCGAGCGGGTAGAGGATGTCATCTTCCTTCCCGATGTGCTCGCGTAAAAGCTCCAGGTAACCCCTTGCGTTCGCGACGATCGCCTCTTCCTGCCCTGCCTCGCCGTTAAGCGCTTTGGTCGCCGCCTCTTCCATGCCCTTCACGAAGGCGCGACCGAGATCGTGCTCCATCAGCATGGCAGCCACCGGGCTGTTCGCCCTCGGCATGCCGTTCGCCACCAGCGCCTCGAACAGGACATCCTCCTCCTTGGCGTGGTGAAAACGGTCGGCGTAGTTCCTGATGAAATCCACACCGTCCAGGTAGAACTGGTAATCTTTGAAGGTACCTTCCTCGGTGAGCCGCGCGTTTTTCTCCAAAAGGGCGAGCATACGCAGTATCAACTGGTGCTCGTCCTTAAGCCTCTGGGTGATGTCCTGTTTCATCGCTAGTTTCTCCTTTCGCCGTTGATGCCGATCACTGCGGTCTCAAGCGGGATCTCCTTGCCGGACTTCGCCAGCGCCTGACGTACCATCATATCAAGCCCGCGGCAGCAGGGGACTTCCATGATCGCCACGGTGATGCTTTTCACGTCGTTCTCGGCGAAGATCCGTGCCAGCTTCTCGACGTACGGGGTGCTGTCGTCAAGCTTCGGGCAGGCGATGGCGAGCGCTTTCCCCTTCAAGAGGTCGCTGTGGAAGCTCCCGAGGGCGAACGCCACGCAGTCCGCGGCGATCAGTATGTCGCTGTCCTGGAACCAGGGGGCGGTGGGGGGGACCAGGTGCAGCTGCACCGGCCACTGCCTCAATTCGCTCGCCTGCTTCACGGTGGTTGCCTGCTCGTTCTCGTTCCTCTCGATAACCCTTGCCATGCTGCCCGGGCAGCCGCATCCTGCATGTGCCATTGTCTTCTCTCCTTGAGTTATATGTGTTGGTTCGTTGGTTGTGGCGTGTGCCGTTATGTCAGGCGACCTTGAGGTCGACATCTTTCGTTGCCAGGTATTCGTTGATTTCCTTTTCCACCGCCGCTTCCTGTTCCGGTGTGAGCCCGTGGATGGAGACGACGTCCTTCAGGAGGCAGATGCCGACCTTGCAGGTGACGCAGCCGATCTCGTAGCGGTTCAGGATGTCCCCGATCTCCGGGTAGTTCGCAATAACGTTCTGGATCGCCGTATCTCCAAGGCCGTTTTTGAATTCCATCTGTTTTCTCCTCCTTTCGTGCGCTCTTGATGATGTGACAATAGCGCTTCGGAGCATATTTGTTTATGACATGGGTCAAAAATATGTGTTTCTCCGCATCTGTGGGAAAAATGGCAGAATTGCAGGGAAATATTGACCTTTTCCTCTTTCTGATTAAAATTGGGCCTGGCCGGACGAGCCTCGGAGGTGCCCCATGGAGCTGGACCTCAGATCACAAATCGAGCGTTTGGAGCAGTCGGAAAAAACTTCCCCGGAACTTAAGGCGCAGTTCGAGCGCGCCTACCAGGAGATCGGGCAGTCGGTAATCAGCGAGGGAGTGCCGAAGGCGGGAGATCAGGCGCCGGACTTCACGCTGCCGAACGCCGTCGGGATTCCGGTGGCGCTTGCCGACGCGCTTTTGCACGGCCCGGCCGTGGTCACCTTTTACCGGGGGATCTGGTGACCTTACTGCAGCCTTCAGTTGAGGGCCTACCAGAAGATCCTTCCCGAGATACTGGCGCGTGGCGCCTCGCTCATGGCGATTTCGCCGCAGAGCCCGGACAAGTCTCAGGCGACCCTTTTGAAGAACTTTTTGCAGTACGAGGTGCTGAGCGATCTCGGGAACGTGGTGGCGCGGCGTTACGGGCTTGTCTACCGGTTCCCGGGGTGGGTGCAGGAGCTGTATATATCCCTGGGGGTGAATCTTCCCGAGTACAACGCCGACGAGTCGTGGGAGCTCCCGATGGCCGGGACCTTCGTGATCGGTGAGGACGGCCGGATCATCGCGAGCTACGCCGACAGCGATCCACGAAACCGTCTCGAGCCGCAGGCGATACTCGATGCACTGCGGTAAAACCGGCTCACGCTAAGGCGCAAAGACACAAACAAAAGACTTAAGCTAACAGGGATGAAGGGGATAAAAGGGATAAAGGCGTACAACCTTTTCACGCAAAGCCGCAAAGACGCAAAGAAAGCAGAAACAAAAGATTTTGGTTTAACCCAAAGCGTTTTGTTTTTAAGGTTTTATCCCGTCCATCCCCTTCATCCCTGTTAAACGGTTTGAAGGTTTACTTTGCGTCTTTGCGTCTTTGCGTGAGATGGTTTGAAAACAAAAGCAAAACAAAACATTTTCACGCAAAGCCGCGAAGACGCAAAGAAAGCAGAAACAAAAGATTCTGGTTTAACCCAAAGCGTTTTTGTTTTTTAAGGTTTTATCCCATTCATCCCCTTCATCCCTGTTAAACGGTTTGAAGATTTACTTTGCGCCTTTGCGTCTTTGCGTGAGATGGTTTGAAAACAAAAGCAAAACAAAACATTTTCACGCAAAGACGCAAAGACGCAAAGACGCAAAGACGCAAAGAGAGTAGAAACAAAAGATTCTGGTTTAACCCGAAGCGTTTTTGTTTTTTAAGGTTTTATCCCATTCATCCCCTTCATCCCTGTTAAACGGTTTGAAGTTTTACTTTGCGTCTTTGCGTGACATGGTTTGCAGTTTATCTTTGCGCCTCTGCGTGAGGCTGTTTTTTAGGAGGGTTTTGCATGACGACGAGAATAGGAATCCTTACCGGTGGCGGCGACTGCCCGGGACTTAACGCGGTTATCCGCGGTGTGGTGAAGGCGGCGATCGGACGCGGCTGGGAAGTGATCGGCATCGAGGACGGCTTCGACGGCTTCCTGCACCACCACAAGTGCCGCCCGCTCGGCCTCGAGGAAGTGCGCGGCATCCTCCCGCGCGGCGGCACCATCCTCGGCACCTCGAACCGCGGCAACCCCTTCTCCTTCCCGATCATGCGCGAGGGAAAGGTGGAACTCGTCGACGTCTCCGAGGAGGTCCGCTCCCGCATCGACCAATTAGGCCTCACCGCCCTCGTCGTAGTCGGCGGTGACGGATCCCTCAAAATCGCCCAGGAGATGATGCGCCGCGGCGTTCCCATCGTCGGCGTCCCGAAGACCATCGACAACGACCTCCTCGAGACCGACGTCACCTTCGGCTACAACACCGCGCTCGAAACGGCGACCGATGCCCTCGACAAGCTCCACTCCACCGCGGAGAGCCACCACCGCGTCATGGTCCTCGAGGTGATGGGGCGCTACGCTGGGTGGATCGCCCTCGAGTCCGGCATCGCCGGAGGCGCCGACGTCATCCTCATCCCCGAGATCCCCTACGACATCGACAAAGTGCGGGAATCGATCATCGCGCGCTGCAAACGCGGCAGACGCTTCAGCGTCGTGGTCGTCGCGGAAGGCGCCTACCCGAGCGGGGGAAACCGCGTGGTCCTCGAGGCTGCCGGCGGGAAATCGGTCGTCGAACGCCTGGGGGGCGTGGGCGAAGCGCTCTCGCGCGAACTGGGCGGCGTCCTCGAGATGGACATCAGGGTCACCGTGCTCGGACACTTGCAGCGCGGCGGCTCACCCTCGACCTTCGACCGCTGCATAGGGAGCAGGTTCGGCGTCAAGGCGGTCGAGCTGATCGAGTCGCAATCCTTCGGCCAGATGGTGTGCCTCAAAGGGCGCCACATCACCTCCGTTCCCATCGAGGACGCGGTGAGGAGCCTGAACCTCATCGATCCCTCCGGGGAGATGGTGCGTCACGCCGAGGCGCTCGGCATCATGCTTGGGAGATAGGCAAGGATATCTTGACTTTAATTAATCTCTGAACTAGACTGCGGGTGATTTTTTCCGCCCGCACCTGCCTACACCCAATGCAACGAGGTGGCTTAAACATGAATAACCCGATCGCCGGAGCTAGCAGGAGCCAACTCTACGCGCTTGCCGGCTTTTTCCTCGGGATCACCGCCCCGCTCGGCTGGATGGTCCTCCGCCTGCTGCTCTTTTCCGACCCCAACCTCCCCATTGCCTCGCAGTTCTTCTCGGAGATGACCCAGAGCGCCCAGGGGATGGCCCTCTACGTCTATATGGGAGTGGGAACGGCCCTGGTCATGGCGATCTTTGGCTTCTTCATCGGGCGCGCCATCGACGAGCTGCACCAGCGCGGAGAACGGCTCGACCAACTGGTGCAGGAGGTCGACGGCCAGAAGAAGCTTTTCGAGAACCGCTACAAGGTGCTCGACAACAACATAAAGAACTTCCACAAGATCAATTCCCGCATCCAGAAGGCGGTGCGCAGGGACGACGTGCTTGCCCTTTGCGTGGAAGGTCTGCACGAGGTGCTGGGATACGAGCGCGTCAACGTGCTCATGGTCGATGCGGGTAGGAAGAACCTCTTCTTCGCGGCGAGCGCCGGCAACGAGAGCGAGGTGGGGCCTGAGGTCACCATCCCGCTCGACGCCCGCTCCGGCGTCATCTACAAGTCCTTTGCCGAGCGTCAGGTCTACTTCATAGAGGGTATCTCCAAGTACCCCTCCGACTACCTGCTGCAGGCCCCCTTCGATGCCATCGAACCGCTGCGTTCCTCCACCTTCATCCTCTGTCCTATCGTGCTGAAGGGGGAGACCATCGGCGTCTTCGGGCTCGACAACAAGAAGAGCCACCGCGCCCTGAACGACACCGACGTCGACACCATCCGTCTCTTCGCCGACCAGGCCGCCGCAGCCTTCATGCGCATCAGCCTGCTCCAGTCCATCGACCGGCTCACCCACGAACTCGGCAGGACCTTCTCCGACCTCTCCACCCAGCGTGAGAACTTCTCCGCAAACCTCTACCGCCTGAGAAGCGCCGCCGAGTCGCTCACCGGCAGCGCCATCAAGGTGGATTCCGCCGCCCACGGGGTGATGGAATCGGTAGACAGCGCGAGTGCCGCTGCCGCCGAGATCTCCGTCGCCACCGACCAGATCACCCACAACATGGACTCCCTCTCCGATTCGGTCTACAAGTCCGTCTCGGCGATGGAACAGATCACCACCACGCTGCGCCAGGTCGAAAAGAACACCGGCCACTCCCACAACCTCTCCAGCCGCGTGAAAGAGCACGCCGAGCAGGGTGCCGGCATCGTGCGCGAGACGGTGGACGCCCTCGCCGAGATCCAGCGCTCCGTCGACCTCTCCTACGAGGGGATCAAACGCCTGAGCGCCAACAGCGGCAGGATCGAAGGGTTTGTCAGCGTGATCAACGACATCACCAAGCGAACGAACCTCCTCGCGCTGAACGCCTCGATCATCGCGGCGCAGGCGGGCGAGTACGGCAAGAGCTTCGGCGTGGTCGCCGACGAGATCAGGAACCTCTCCCTGCAGACCGGGCTTTCCACCGGCGAGATCACCGGGATCATCGAAGAGATCATGTCGGAATCACGCAACGCCGCCGACTACGTCACCGCGACCAAGGACCTGGTGAAAAAGGGGGTCAAACTTGGGCAGCAGACCGGCGTGTCGCTCGCAAGCATCCTGGACAGCTCCCAGAAGGCGCTGGACATGACCGAGCAGATCAAGCTCGCCACGGAGGAGCAGGCAGCAAGCGTGCAGCTGGTGACCCGCTCCATCGAGGACGTAAGCTCCATGACCATGCAGATCTTCAAGGCTTCCAAGGAGCAGGGCGTGGCGACCAAGAGCGTCGCGCGTTCGCTTGAGGACGTGAAGGACATGAGCCACGAGATGGTGAACGCCGCGGGACGCCAGAACGCCGACACCGGCGAGATCAAGGGGAGCATCGACTACGTCACCCGCATGGCCGACGCCATCTTCGACGGTATCGAAGAGCGCCAGCAGGAGAGCGGGCAGGTGGTCAAGGAGCTCGAGCAGATCAAGGCCAGCGCGGAGTAGTGAAGAAAACGCTGGACTTTGTCGCAACTGTTGTGGTATTTCCGTAACGGTGTTTGGCCCGCTATATTTGAGTGGAGCCGGAAAGGACACCAAAGAGTAGAGACATACCGCCTGGATTCCAGATGGAACCGGTACGGGAAGCGATAAGCTGGCCAGAGCTGTGCCCGAATAGGGCCCTAATTAGCTCTCTTTTACAGCGTCTTCCCCCCGGAGACGTTTTTTTTTGTCCGAAAACGCCCCGGAGAGCGGTCGGGTAAGTCCCACAGATTACACGTTCTATCTAGCACCGCGTTCTGTTCACCTGTATACGAAAATTTCATCCACATCTCACAGGAGCAGGGTAGATGCAAAAAAAGAAGACCGTTCTCGACTTTCAGAAGATGAAAGCGGAAGGGGAGAAGATAGCGGTACTGACGAGCTACGACTTTCCCATGACCGGCCTCATCGACGGCGCCGGGATCGACATGATCCTCGTCGGCGATTCGTTGGGCGTCGTGGTTGCGGGGCACGACAACACGCTTCCCGTCACCATGGAGGACATGATCTACCACACGAAGGCCGTGATGCGCGCGCGTCCGAACGCCTTCGTCGTCGCCGACATGCCTTTTCTCTCCTACCAGACCGATCTCACGAGCGCGCGTATGAACGCCGGACTCCTGGTCAAGGACGGCGGTGCCGCCGCGGTCAAGATCGAGGGTGGCGTCAACGCCGCCGCGGCCATCGCAGCCATAACCGAGATGGACATCCCGGTCGTGGGGCACATCGGCCTCACCCCGCAGTCGCTGCATCGCATGGGCGGTTACAAGGTGCAGGGCAAAGGTGACGCCCAGGCCGAGAAACTCCTCGAGGATGCCCGCGCCGTGGAGCGCGCCGGCGCCTTCGCCGTAGTCCTCGAAGGGATCCCGATGGGGCTCGCCGCGCGCATCACCGAGGAACTCACCATCCCGACCATCGGCATCGGGGCTGGTCCGCACTGCGACGGCCAGGTGCTGGTGATCCACGACATCCTGGGGCTTTGCAGCAAGTACTCCCCGAAATTCGTAAAACGTTACGCGGAACTCGCGCCCATCATAGCCGAGGCCTGCGCCAACTACATAGCCGACGTAAAGGGCGGCACATTCCCGGAAGAAAGGCACTGTTTCAAATGATAGTCATCGAGTCTGTAGCGCAGATGCAGCAGTTCGCGCGCGAAAGGCGGGGCGAGATCGCCCTCGTTCCCACCATGGGTTACCTGCACGAGGGGCACGCCTCCCTCATGACCGAGGCGCGCCGTCGCGCCAAGACCGTCGTGGTCAGCATCTTCGTGAACCCGACCCAGTTCGGCGTCAACGAGGACCTGGACAGCTACCCCCGCGACCTCGAGCGCGACAAGAAAGTCGCCGCCGCGGCAGGCGTCGACGTCATCTTCGCGCCGAAGGCCGCCGACATGTACCCCGAGGGGTACCAGAGCTACCTGAACGTCGAAGAGCTCACCACGCATCTGTGCGGCGCGAGCCGCCCAGGCCACTTCCGCGGCGTCACCACCGTGGTCGCGAAGCTCTTCAACATCGTGATGCCGACCCTTGCCGTCTTCGGCAAGAAGGACTTCCAGCAGCTCGCCGTGATCAGGCGCATGGTGAAGGACTTCAACTTTGACGTCGAGATCGTCGGGATGCCCATCGTGCGCGAAGCCGACGGCCTGGCGCTCAGCTCCAGGAACGCGCGTCTCACGCCCGAGCAGCGAAAGGAGGCCCTCTGCCTCTCCCGCGCCATAGCGGCGGTCCGCGACGCCTTCGGCAAAGGCGAGCGGAGCGTGGCGGTGCTCAAGGAAAAGGCCCTTGCCGTGATCGGCGCGGAGAAGGGTGCCGAAGTGGATTACCTGGAATTCAGGGATCAGGACAGCCTGCTCCCGCAGGACGAAGCGAATGAGAGAACGCTGCTCGCACTTGCCGTGCGGGTAGGCTCGGTACGGTTGATCGACAACAGCGTATTAGGGGAGGAATAGGAAATATGGACAGGAAGATGCTTAAGAGCAAGATCCACAGGGCAACGGTAACCGGTGCAGACCTGCACTACGAAGGCAGCATCACCATCGACCTCGACCTCATGGAAGCGGCCGACATCATCCCGTACGAGGCCGTCTGCATCTGGGACGTCACCAACGGCAGCCGTTTTGAGACCTACGCCATCGAAGGCGAGCGCGGTTCCGGCGTCATCTGCATCAACGGCGCAGCCGCAAGGCTCGTGGCACCGCAGGACCTGGTGATCATCGCGAGCTTCGTGAACATGCCCAACGCCGAAGCCATTGCCCACGAGCCGAAGCTTGTTTTTGTCGACGACAAGAACAAGATGCTTCCGACCCGCAAAGAAGCCGCCGGCCAGGCGACGCTCAAAAGCGTGCACTGGAAGAACTAGGTAAAAAGCAAACAGCAGTATCCGAGACGCTGACAGAAGAAATTCTGTCAGCGTTTTTTATTGTAGTAATATGCCGCGTCACATGGAGGAATTATCCCACGAAGCGCCGCCCGAGCCCCAACGTCCCCCCCCTTTGCGAAGGGGGAGCCTGCCCCCCGTAGCCTTGGCGAAGGGGGGATTTGCCTTTAGTCCACCGCTCAATGCCAGTACCGCACATTGGCTTTGATTCCAATAACCTGCTAAACTTGTTCTCGTAGAGGTCCTCGTGTTATATCTCTGTGACCTCTGAGAACCTCTGTGTTCTCTGTGTTAATATCTGTTTTTCCCTACACCCTTCGAGGTTGATGCATGAGAATCTACGCCGCCGCATACCTGCTCCCTATTTCCTCCCCGCCCATCGCAGGCGGCGCCCTCGCCGTTGAAAACGGCCGCATCGTCGCGGTCGGCACCCTGAACGAACTGCGCGCGCAGTTTTCCGCGCCGGTCGTCGATCTCAAGGGCTCCGTGATCATGCCCGGCCTGGTGAACGCGCACACCCATCTCGAGCTCACCCACTTCCCAGCCTGGAAGGTGCGCAAGGACCTCGACTACCTCCCCAAACGCTACGTCGAATGGGTCCAGCAGGTGGTGAAAATAAAGCGCGCCTTAGAGCCGGGCGAGATCGAACATTCCACGAAGGAAGGGATGCGCCTTTGCCTCGAGTCCGGCACCACCGCGGTCGGAGACATCCTGTCCGATTTCTCGCTGGTTCCTCTCTACCGCGACACGCCGCTTACCGGCAGGCTCTTCCTCGAGGCGATCGGGCACGACCCGATCCTTTGCGACACGCTCGTCGCCGGACTGGAAACGGCCCTGCAGGGGCTCGAGGGAGCGTTACTCCCCGGCGTATCCCCGCATACGCCCCACACCGTTTCCGGTCATCTCTTCGCGTGCCTAAACGCCCTATCCGAAAAACTCGGCATCCCTAAGGCGGTGCACCTCTCCGAGACCACCGAAGAAGTGGCGTTCATGCACGACACCACCGGTGCCTTCGCCGATATCCTCTACCCGATGGCGCACTGGGAGCAGTACCTGCCGCACCCGATGCGCACCACCTCGACCCGCTACCTGGACGATCTCGGCGTCCTCGATGCCTCGACCCTCGCCGTTCACGCCGTCCACGTAACCCCCAACGACGTGGCACTTCTCAAAGAGCGCGGCGTGAGCGTCGTGCTCTGCCCGCGCAGCAACGACCGGCTCTTCGTCGGCTGCGCGCCGCACAAGCTCCTGAAGCAATCCGGCGTAGCCCTGGCACTCGGCACCGATTCCCTGGCCAGCAACGATTCGCTTTCCATGTGGGACGAGATGCGCTACCTGCAACAGGCCGCCCCCGGCGTTTTCGAGCCGCGGGAACTGTTAACCATGGCGACCTTGGGAGGCGCCAGGGCGCTGCACATCGAAGACCGTGTCGGAACTCTGGAGCCGGGCAAGCGCGCCGACTTCCAGGTGCTCGCCTGCGGTTCCGGGAGCGATGCCTCTTCAATCGAGGCCACCCTTCTCGCCCGTGCAGAAGTGGAGCAGGTCTATATAGCAGGAACCCGTCATTCGCAGTAAACCTGGTGAGCTTTGATTTCTCTTCCCGGATTTGGGGGGAGAGGAGGGGAGGGGATCATGCGGCAGATGCTGAGCGTGCACCGTTTGGTAACCCGGTACTGCAGTAGATTGTTGGTCCTGTCGAGCGTCCTGCTCGCCGGTTGTGGCGGTGGTGGCTCCTCTTCGTCCGATGTTCCTCCCAAAGAAGAGTGGGCCCAGGCAACTTCGGTATCAAGCTCCTCGACCGTTGCCAGCATCAGCGGAACCGCCTGGATTTCCGATTCCTATTACGCCAGCCATTGCGTCGGCCTCTCCTGCCTCACCGACACCACGCGCACCGACGATTATCCCGGCGTCGACGTCACCTATATCAACCAGACCACCGGTGCCAGCGGCACCGCGACAAGCTACTACGGGCCGGGAACCGACTGGACACACAGATGGTTCGCCGGGGTGCCGGTAGTCCCCGGAACCAACAATATCGTGATCTCGGCCTATGACCCCGGCGGCAAAGGGACCACGATCGCGGTTCAGGTCGTAGCTCCGCAGGCCTTGACGGTGCAGTCGACTGCCCCCGCGTCGGACGCCACCGGAGTGCTGCTGAACGCGAGCATTTCCGCGCAATTTAGCGGCGAGATCGACCCCTCGACGACCTACTTTATCGCGGTCACCGGTCCCGGTGGAGCGGTCGCCGGTACCAAGAGCGTAAGCGGTTCGACCGTGACCTTCATCCCCGCCGCCAATCTTGCCTATGACACCACCTACACCGTTACCATCCCGACCACACTGCGCGCCGTTTCCGGCTCCTCTTTGACCTCCGAATACACCTGGACCTTCACCACGATGGCAGCGCCGGTTTTCCGCGTGCTCTCAACCAGTCCAGCGGCTGGAGCCACTAGCGTGCCGAGGGATTCGAGCGTTTCGGTCACCTTCACCGGACTGATCGATTACTCGACTTTCGGGCGCTCGTCATTTTTCGTCAGCAGCCCTACCGGCGCCAAGTGGGGGTACTATTACTCAGCGTTCGGCGCCTCGGGCAGCGTGAGCGACCCGACATTGCTGGAAGCGAACACCACTTACACCGCGACCCTGACTACCGCGATCAGGGATAAATCCGGTAACGCGCTTCCTTTTGACTACGTTTGGAGTTTCAAGACCGGCGACTGAGATCAGCCCTCCTGTTCGGGCCGATTTAGTCGGCGCTTCCCTGCATGACTACGCCCGCCTGGCGACTGCCGCCCGAGCCCCAAGCACGCGCACCTTGTGTGGCCGCGCACTCGCCCAAGCCGCTTGATGATCCCCTACGCCACGTTATCCTTTATCCCGAAATTCCAGTGAACCTGGTAATGGCATCCACGAAGCCCTGCACTGGCCCCGGCGTTCCCCCCTTTGCGAAGAGGGACCTGCCCCCCGTAGCCTTGGCGAAGGAGGGAGCCTGCCCCCGGTAGCCTTGGCAAAAGGGGGAGCCTGCCTTCAGTTCCTCGTCTCTTAACCCACCCGCCTCCGCTTTTAAAAACTCCCGCACCATCTCCCTTTCAAATTTTGCTTCTTGACATCCCCCAAAAGAAATAATACTGTACCGTACAGTACAGAATGTTGCGTAGCGCACTGCATGAGCCCTAACGTTCCCCCCTTTGCGAAGGGGGGAGAGGGGGGATTTGCCTTGCTCTTACAAATGCAAGGAAGCTGCGGCGAATTTGCCGCGGACTTTCGCCTTTTTCCCCCGGCGAAACCTCCTGCAAACCCGCCCTCAACGCTTCAAAAGATGGGAGAGCTACACAAATGATCGAAGATGCCCCACAACCCACATCATCCACAAAACGGATGGCGGTCGCCATCGCTTTGCTTTCGGGAATAAGCCTCGGCGGCTGCGCCATGCTTCCCGAAACCGGTCCGCTCAAATCCGTGAAAACGTCGGAACAGTATGAAAGCGCCGCTTCCTTTTCTGCGCCCGCCGGCAACTGGCCCGCCGAAAACTGGTGGCAGTCCTACGGCGACCCGCAGCTCGTCACCCTCGTCGAAGAGGCCCTGCACGATGCGCCGGATATCGCCGCCGTCGCGGCCCGCATGCGGCGCGCGGAAGCCTTCATGAAGGTGTCGCGGTCGGCACTGATGCCGCAGGTGAGCGCCAACGCCTCGATCGCGGAACAAAAGCTCAGCTACAACTACCTCACCCCCCGCAACATGACCCCGGACGGCTGGCAGGACTACGGGCAGGGCACCATCAACCTGAATTGGGAGCTCGATTTCTGGGGAAAGAACCGGGCGGGATTGGCCGCCGCGTCCTCAGAGCTTGAGGCAAGGCGGGCGGAGGCGGCCCTGGTGCGCCTGAACATCGCGTCAGCCATCGCCACGAACTACTCGGAGCTCGCAAGACTCCACGCGCTGCGGGACACCGTTACGCGCACCGTGGAGATCCGGAAAAAGACCGTCGAGCTTTTCGCCGAGCGTTTCGCAAACGGCTTGGAAACCCAGGGGAGCGTGAGCGAAGCCCGGGCAAGACTCGCTGCGGCCAACGGGGAGCTCCTCTCCATCGAGGAGCAGATCGGCCTCACCAAAAACCGCCTCGCGGCACTGGTCGGCGCCGGGCCGGACCGCGCCCTCTCCATAAAACGCCCGACGGTGAACCTCGCCGGGACCTTTTCCCTTCCCGCGCAACTGTCAGTGGACCTCTTGGGGCGCCGCCCCGACGTCATCGTGGCGCGGCTGATGGCGAAGGCCCAGGCGCACCGCATCGACCAGAAAAAGGCGGAGTTCTACCCGAACGTCAACCTCTCCGCCTTCATTGGTGTGCAATCACTCGGCCTCAACATGCTCACCAAGTCGGGATCCGACATCGGCGGCATCGGCCCGGCCGTTTCCCTTCCCATCTTCACCGCGGGACGCCTGCAGGGGGAATTGCGCGAAAAAGTCGCGGCCTACGACGAGATGGTCGCCAACTACGACGCCACGGTGGCGCACGCCCTCGAGGACGTCGCCGGCACCGCCCTGAGCATGAAGGCGCTCGCCGCGCAGCTGGAGCAGGGGAAGGAGGCCGTCGCGGAAGCGGCCGAGGCGCACAGGGTCGCCCGCAACCGCTACGAGGGGGGGCTTGCCAACTTCATCGAAGTCCTTTACGCGGAAGATCTCCTGCTCAACAACCAGCGCGTGCTCACCGCCCTGCAGTCGAGGGCCTTCACCCTCGACGTCGCCCTGCAGCGCGCCCTCGGCGGCGGATACCAGCACAAAAATATCTAAAAGAGAAGGATGCCGAAATGTCTGACACAAAGAAAGCAACTCCCACGGATGTGACCAAAGCAAACCGTCGCAAGAAGCTCCTCATCGCACTTGCCGCAGTCGTCGTCATTTCGGGCGCGACCGCCTCGGCTTACGCCCTTTTGTACGGCTCGAACTTCATCTCCACCGACAACGCCTACACCGCCGTCGAGGTGGCCCAGGTTACCCCGTCGGTCGGCGGCACGGTGAGCCGCGTGCTCGTGACCGATACCCAGGCGGTGAAAAAAGGGGATGTCCTGGTCGAGATCGATCCTACCGACGCGAGGCTGGCGCTCGCCCAGGCCGAAGCCGACCTCGGAAGGGCGGTCCGGCGCGTCCAGGGCTTCATGGCCAACGACGGCAGCCTGAACGCCCAGATCACGGCGCGCGATGCCGATGAGAAACGCGCGGCGGCGCAGCTTGCCTCGGCAGAAGCGGACTTCGAGCGGGCACAGATCGACCTGAAACGGCGCGAAGCGTTGTCCGCCTCCGGCTCCGTTTCCGGCGATGAATTGACCCGGGCCCAGAACGCCTTTGCCGCCGCCAAGGCGAACCTCGACGCGACCCGGGCCGCCATCGCGCAGGCCCGCGCGAACCGCAGCACCGCGGTCAGTTCGCGCGAGGCCAACGCCGTCCTCATCGCTGGAACCACCGTGGAAAGTAACCCCGAAGTGGCGCTCGCCCGCGCAAGGCGCGACCAGGCGGCCGTCGACCTCGAACGCACCGTCATCAAGGCGCCGGTGGACGGCATCGTCGCCAAACGCCAGGTCCAGGTAGGGCAGCGCGTCCAGGCGGGGATGCCGCTTCTTGCCGTGGTCCCCGTGCACGAGATGCACGTCGACGCGAACTTTAAGGAGGTCCAACTCAAAAAGGTGCGCGTCGGCCAGCCGGTCACCCTGCATGCCGACATCTACGGCAAGGGAGTCACCTACCACGGCGTCGTCGAAGGTTTCTCCGGCGGCTCGGGATCCGCCTTCTCTGCCATTCCGGCGCAAAACGCCACCGGCAACTGGATCAAGGTGGTGCAGCGCCTTCCGGTCCGCGTAAAACTCGACCCGGCGGAACTGCGCATCAGCCCGCTCAAGGTCGGCCTTTCCATGACCGCCGAGATCGATACCCGCAGCAAGCGCTGAACAGGACCTGAACATGCAAGAGCAGACTTCATCGCACGCGCCTTCCGGCGCTGAAACCCAGCTCTCCGGCGGGATGCTCTGGATCGCGGCGATCATCCTCGCCGCCGCCAACTTCATCGCCGTTCTCAACATGACCATCGCCAACGTGGCGGTCCCCAACATCGCCGGGAGCCTCGGCGCGACCCTGAGCCAGGGGACCTGGGTCATCACCTCCTATGCCGTGGGCGAAGCGATCACGGTGCCGCTGACCGGTTGGCTCTCCGCCCGGTACGGCGCGGTGCGCGTCTTCGTTTGGGCCATGGTCATGTTCGGCGTTTTCTCCGCCGTCTCGGGACTCGCAAACTCCCTGGGGCTCCTGGTCGTCGCCCGCATCTTCCAGGGCTTTTCCGGCGGACCGCTCATGCCGCTCTCGCAGACCTTGCTGATGCGGATTTTCCCGAAGGAAAAGACCGCGGCCGCCATCGGCTTGTGGTCCATGACGACGCTTGTGGCGCCGGTCCTCGGCCCGATCCTCGGCGGCTACTTCTGCGACGAGTACAGGTGGTCCTGGATCTTCTTTATCAACCTCCCCATCGCCTTCGCCGGCGGCTTTTTCGCCTGGCAGCTCTTGCAAAGCTACCGCGAGCCGTTGCAGCGTAACCCCATCGACCGGATCGGCCTCGTGCTCCTCATCATCTGGGTCGCCGCCCTGCAGCTCATGCTGGACGAAGGGAAGGATCTCGACTGGTTCGCCTCCACGAAGATCGTCACCCTGGCCATCGTCGCCGCGATCGCCTTTGCGGCCTTCCTCATCTGGGAGTTCCACGAGGACCATCCCATCGTCGACCTGAGGGTGTTCCGCCACCGCGGCTTCACCGCCTGCGTGCTCACCATAAGCCTAGCCTTCGCCGCCTTTTTCGGCGCGAGCGTGTTGACCCCGCTTTGGCTGCAAAACCTGATGGGGTACACGGCGACCAAGGCGGGCATCGCAACCGCCGGGACCGGGCTTGCCGCATTTTTCGTCGCGCCCCTGGTCGCCCAGCTCTCGACCAGGGTGGACGCGAGAAAGCTCGTCTTTGGCGGCGTAATCTGGCTCGGTATCGATACCATGTGGCGCACCGTCGCCAACACCGACATGACCATGTGGAACGTCGCCCTGCCGCTCATATTCATGGGCTTCGGGCTGCCGTTTTTCTTCATCCCGACCACGGGACTCGCGCTCGCGAGCGTCGAAGAGCGTGAGATGGACTCCGCCGCGGGGCTTATGAACTTCCTGCGCACCCTTTCCGGCGCGTTCGCCACCTCGGTCGTCACCACCACCTGGGGAAACCAGATCACGCGCAACCATGCCGAACTGGTCGGGCTTGCCGACGGCGACCAAAGCGTAAGGGGCATGCTCGAGGCCTCCGGCGCTCCCGGCGACGCGGTGAACCAGGTCATCGACTACATGATCACCGGCCAAAGCGTCATGCTGGCGACGAACCAGCTCATGCTTGCCATAGGTATCGCCTTTTTCATCGCCGCCTCCGTCATCTGGCTTGCCCCGAAACCGACCCGCGTGGTGGACCCGTCCGCAGGGGGGCACTAGGGTAGGGGGGCGCCGCCCCTGCCGGGAAATAGTTCCGTCGTCTATAAACAGGAAAGGAAAAGCCATGTTCAAACACATCCTCGTACCAACCGATGGTTCGCCACTATCGGTCGACGCCGTCGTGCGTGCAGTCTCCTTCGCCAGTGAAGCCGGGGCACGCATAACCTTTTTCTGCGCCGTGCAGCCGTGGCCCAAGATGTACTACGGCGAGGGGGCGATCTTCGACCCGCATCTGCCGGCAAGTTTTCGGGAAGCGATGCAATGCACCGCCGAGGACGTCCTGCATGACGCGGTGCGGCGGGCCCGGGAAGCGGGCGTCGACTGCGACAAACTGACGCTGGTAAGCGAAGAGCCGTATCAGGCGATCATCGAGGCGGCCAAGCGAAGCGGGTGCGATCTCATCTTCATGGCTTCGCACGGCAGAAGAGGCGTCAAGGCGCTGGTGCTGGGAAGCGAGACGCAGAAGGTGCTCACCCATTCCTGCATCCCGGTTCTCGTGCATAGAAGCGAAGCGTAGCAGGCGGTAAAGACGGGGGGCATCGGTTCAGGTGGACTGCCGTAGGCAGGGTCGTAAGGGGGAGTTCCATGGAAACATCGAGGCTGTGGCTTTACATCGTGATCGTCCTTGTCGTGCTCTCCGTTTTCGACGTCATTCTCGTGGCCGAGTCCGGGCAGGATTTCCTCGGGAGCATCGTGCACCTGCTCTTCAGGCATTGAGGCGACATGCTGGCGAAAATCATCATACTGGGAACCGTCATTTCCTGGGCCGTACTGGTACTCATCTGCTTTCTGCCGCGCAGGAAATGAATCATTTGGAGCCGGTCGTGAAATGTGCTATTGCTCATGCTAATAAAACCCGCGAGGAGAACCGACGATAGCATGGCCAGGAAGACGGACGCGAAAAGGCAGCATATCATGACGGTGGCGGCCCAGGCTTTCCAGGAACTGGGATTCGGCCGGACCACCATGTCGGAGATCTGCGCCCGGGTGGGCGGTTCGAAAGCCACTCTCTACAACTATTTCGCCTCGAAAGAGGAGCTCTTCTTCGAGATCATGAACCTTTCCACCGAGGCGGAATTCGAGGCGGTGCACTCCGCGATCGACCCGTCGACGGAAAACATCGCCGCTTCGCTGCGCAACTTCGGAGAGCGTCTGCTCACCGTCCTTTATTCACCCGAAGTCCGCGCGAGCAGGCATCTGGCGATATCGGAGTCCGGCCAGACCGAGCTGGGGCGCCTGGTGTACGAGCGCGGGGTGCTGCGCAGCCAGAAGGTGGTGGCGGACTTCATCAGGGCGGCGATGAGTCAGGGAAAGCTGCGTCAGGCCGACCCCGTGGTGGCGACCAAGCATCTGCACAGCCTGCTTGAAGCGGAACTTATCGACCGCTTTCTCTTTCAGCTCTCCGGAGCGATCAGCACGGAGGAGATCAGGGCAGTCACCGCCCGCGCCATAGAAGTCTTCATGGCCGCGTACGGGGCAGGCAGCCGCGCTTGAAACGTGAAAGGCTCCGACCGACGCATGATGCGCGGGCCGGAGCCTTGGTGATTCAACGGGCATGTCGCCTGATGTAATGGGTGACCTCTCTCCTACAAGCGCTTGTTCAGCGCGGTGAAGTACTTCTGCTGGTATCTGACCGCCCTCGGCCGGTCCGGATTGCGGTACAACAGCTTAGGTTCCCTGGATCCCTTCATCATCTTAAGAAGGGCCGACTCCCTTTCCGCCATCTCGTAGTTCACTGTCTCTTTCACGTAATCATCGATCCGCTTCTCCACCAGCTGTGAACGCCACTCTCCCGGCCTCAACGCATTCCTGTTCATGACGATCTGCCACTCGTCATAGTCCTTTATCCTCGCCTCGAGATCCAGGGTAGGCTTCATGGAAAGACTGAGCGATTTGACCAGGAACTGCTGCCTGGGCGGCGTGCCGTTCTTGTTCCCGTTCGCAGCCTCCCATACGGAAGTCCAAAGCTCCGCCGTCTTGGTCACCAGCTGCTTGTACCTGATCGAGTCCTTGCTGTACTTGTTGATCGTGTAGATCTGGCTCACGATCTCCGACCGCTTCTGCTCCTTGTAGCCGGAAAACTCGATGACGTACTCGCTGTTCTCCTGCTTTATGAATTTCTGGAGCCTCTTCTCCATGTTTTTGCCGGTCTTGTCCCGCTGATCCAGGTTGGCCGCTTCGAAGAGGTTCTGCACCATGTCCGCGAGCTCGGTTACCATCCGGTCGTGGTCCTTGGCCTTGATTGCCGTCACCGCCCTGGCGCACCGGTTGCTGATGTTCTTCTCGGAGAAGTAACCAGGCTGGATCATCAGTTTCCAGTAGTCGTGGCGCAGGGCGAACCTGCTTTTGGCGATGAAGTCATCGTAGCGCGGCGCGATCACATCCACCATTTCCGCAGGGAGCAGGAAAAGGACGTCGTCGGCGAATCTGTCGAAGATGTCGACCGGAAACTTCTCGTGAATGATGGCCCCGGTATCCTGGTCGAGCTTTATTATGATCGGCTGGGCTGCATCGGTGGGGACCAACAGATCGTCATCTTTTGAGTCGGCAAAACTGTCGGCGGCGGTAAAGAGGCTCACAAAAAGCAGGACGAGTAGCAGGAGTCTTTTCATTTAACACCCTTCTTATCGGTATCTCAAAGCGTTGTTCAGTTCTTCGTAGGTTTCACCGTATGCGGCAGCGCTGTCGATGCCGAGTTCCTCGCTGCAGTCCACCACCGCGTACCTGTAGGCGACGTTGGACGCATACCCTTCCAGCCGATATTCGGCTTTTTTGTACGCAACGCACTGGTCCAGCTCGGTGTATCTTGCCTTCCCTTTTATGTTGACGTTGTACCTGTTCTTCAGTGGGTTGTCTGCCGGATCCTGTTTGTCCTTGTCCTGGACAGGCGTCAGATCCTTGGTTTCGACGACCCTCACGCGCTTTGCACCCTTGGGGATCGCCTTTTTATCGTTCGTGTAGTGTATGCCGTTCTTGTCTTCCCACGAGTAGTAGTTCTCCGCTGAAAGGGAAGGGCTCGCCACGGCAAGTAACAGCACCAGAGCTATCAGAAGTCTCAGCGTTTCCATAAGGCAGTACCTTTCAGCTTCCACACTGTGTGAACTAGAGAGAAATCAGTCCCCGAGAACAGAATACATATATCTTAATTTGTCATAAATTGCCAGGAAATAATTAAATGTGATCAATGCCTTGCGGGAAATCCGGCGAGATAGGATGGGAAGTTCTTCAATGAGTGCAGGGGGTAAGGTTGGTTCAGGTGGTCGCCTTGAAACGCGAAAGGCTCCGACCGACGCATGACGCGCCAACCGGAGCCTTGGTGATCCCACTCGGTTCAGCTTTTGTTATTTAGCAGCAGGCACCGTAGAGGATTTGATAGCATCGACATCAGCCTTGGCCTTTTCCTTGACGGCCTTTGCATCAGCTTTCGCTTTGGCTTTTGCCTCTTTTGCTTCCTTGGCCTTAGCTTCTTTGGTTTCCTTGGCTTTTGCCGCCGCATCAGCCTTTGCTTTCGCCTTGGCCTCTTTGGCCTCCTTAGCCTTGGCAGCCGCATCAGCCTTCGCTTTTGCCTTGGCCTCTTTTGTTTCCTTGGCCTTGGCAGCTGCATCGGCCTTTGCCTGCGCCTTGGCTGCTTTTGCGTCGTTTACTTTTGCCGCAGCGGCATCGGCACCTTTTTGTACATCCCCGGCGGCGGTGGTTACCGCAGCAGGGACATAAGTCGGGGCGGCAGCGTCAGCAGCAAACACAACAGCGGCAAAGGAGATGGCAGCCAGGCCGGCAACCAATGCGGACAGAACTTTCTTCATGTGTAATACCTCCGGATTTTTTTAGATGACATCACGATGGCGGGCCGGACCGTATCTTCTGTCAGAGAGTGGGATCAGTCTTGGCGCGATGAAGATACTAAGGAGATTCACGGTGGCGGGCACATTGTGATGTCATTGAGGTATACCCATTTCACTCTCAAGTCAATAGTGCGGGTTTTCTTTAAGGCACAGTCCACTCGAAACTCTGCATCCAGTTCATCCCTCCGTCGCCGCCGTCGGAGCCGTTGTACTTGTAGGTGAACTTGAGGGGCATGCCTTGTTCCAGAGGGACGGGAAGCTTCACCGAAAAAGGAAAGGTTCCATCCAATTTGACCTGGCGCGGGATGACGAAGCACGCCTTGCGGGCCCCGGCCTTGCCCGCCGCATCGACCGCCGTGATCCAGATCTCGATTCCCTCCATGAAAGCGTAGCGGACGTTCTTTCCCATGCCCTCCACGACCGATTCACCGGCCTCCTGCCTGATTTCCCAGGCGAGGTTCATGTCGAACTGCGCATAGCGATAGGGTAGGTTGTTCATACGTTCACCGTTCACCTCGATCATGGGAAAGCTTCCCAGGTCGTCTTGAAGATCTTTTGAAATTGCAGTGGCGCAATGGTGCATCCGTCCAAAAGGTTGTCGAAATTCAGGGTAAAGCCGTCGATGTTATTCAGGTCGAACCTGAACTTGGCTCTTACAAAGAGATATTTGGATGAGTTCTCATACGTCGTCACATCTGTTGGTTTGATGGTGTCGGTATTCGTCCAGATGTTGAGGTTTATATTCTTTGAACTCACGACCTTTGTTTTTGCCGTTTCTTTGGGGTAAAGCCACAGCCATATGGAAAACTCTTCATGCACCTTATCGTTGCCGCCAACGTTGAAAACGGGGAAGATCGGCAGAAGAAGCGGACCGACGGAATAGGTGTAGTCATAAATGACTTCAGACAAGGCTTCGACGGTTATTGCTTCGCATTTGTAGGTATAAGCGGGAGGGCGGTTGCGGGAAGCGCTGCTGTTGCTCTTTGCCCATTTCTCTCCATCACTCGGAGCGAGGTACCCCCATTTCATCAGAGCAGAACAACCTGTGCAGGTGAGAAGGAAGATCGCTAAAAACATAGCTCCAATACTCTTCCGAAGCATGCCGTCGCCCATAGATCACCTCCGCCCCATCGCTCGAAGTCTCAAGGCCAGCCCAAGTTCTTGGATACTTGACACTATCTTATATTATATGCTCGTCATTTACAGCGATGAACTGCGAGGGGAAGAAGCCCATGTGGAGCAGGCTCAGGTACTCCGTGTTGGGATCAGAAGCCGAAAGGTAGCCACAGACCGTCTCCTGCCCGCTTACCACTACCCACAAATACAGGGGCAATTCACCGGTGACTTCTTGAGGACCCATCGATCCCTGTTCCGAGTAGACATATATGAACCCGTGATACCCGTACTTCTCCTTTACGGTGTATCTGATGAGAGAGACGTTCTGGCCTGCGTGGGGCGCCAGATCGTAACCTGCGTCCCTGCACACCGTGGATTTTTGACTCCAACTCGGCTCAGTGAAATCAGTGGGCAAGATCGCAGACGTGATGACGGGAGCTCCCTCCGCCTGGAAAGCGTACTTTGCAAGAACGTCTTGCCCCGGATTTGAAGTGCCGCCATCCTGATTGCCTCCGCAACCGGAGATAAGGACGGCAAAACATACTGAAAATATAAAATATCTCATCTGACTCCTGGTCTCGTAGGTACCTCGTTGGGTCGAGGGACCGCTCTATAGCAGCAAAGCTGCTTCAACGTCCTTTTCAAGGTTTTCCGGGGTAGTCGTCGGTGCATAGCGTTCCAGCACCTTGCCTTGTCTGTTGACGAGGAACTTGGTGAAGTTCCACTTTATGGCCTCGCTCCCGAGCAGCCCTTTCGCAGCCGTCTTCAGGTACTGAAACAGCGGAACAGCATCAGGGCCGTTGACATCGATCTTGGCGAAAATGGGGAAGGTAACGTCATAGGTCAGGGAGCAGAAGTTTTGTATCTCCGCAGCATCGCCCGGCTCCTGAGCGCCAAATTGATTGCAGGGGAAACCGAGCACGACGAACCCTTGGGAGGCGTATTTCCGGTACAGAGCTTCAAGCCCCTTGTACTGTGGGGTAAAGCCGCATTTGCTGGCCGTGTTGACGATAAGCATGACCTGACCTCGGTATTCGCCCAGAGTCTTGGTCTCTCCGCCAGATGTCAGTACCGGTATCTCATATATGCTCGTCATGGTGGCGCTCCTTGCCTTTGGGGTGGAGACCTTCCTTCCTCGATCGCCTCCTCCCGGAATTGTCATAAGTAACTGAATGAACTTAAGAACGTCCCCTCCTGTCCACTAACTCTTTTTCATTCAACCATTTAATACCATGTACAATAAAATAAATCGCAAAAACGATCAAAAATAACTGTAAAACCCCCATATTAACCTCCTCACTGGGAATCGGGCAAAAAAACAGAAGTCTCCCTAAAAGGCTTACGTCCACCACGCTCTACAAGTATCTGTCGCCCTGACAGAAAGCCCCTGCCGGTTGGTAGTCAGTCACCTTCCGGCAGCCTGTACGAATAAAGTCTGAGACCCAAAGCGGAAACTGTGCGATAAAGCAAAATCGGACTCCAACCGGACACATTTCCAGCAGACTTTGTGTGCCCGGTTAGGGTCTACCCTATTTATCCCTGGCCACCCTTAACCCTGGGTCGCATCTGTGATCTCTGCCAGTAAACCAGCAACAGCGGCAGTCCAAGTTCTCTGTCTCCCAAGCAATGTGCGCACCTCGTCGGCCCGCCGAAACGCCGACTCGCGATCTCGCAGCATCCCCTCGATCTCGCGCCCCCACTTCTCGCTGTCCTGCACTGCATCCCCTGTCATCGGTACCACGAATCTGCTGGATTGCTCCGGTTCGAGAGCCTCGTTCAGTAGTGCACCGAGCCCACTTTCGCCGCTCACCAATGCGGGGGTCCCTGCATTGATAGCCTCCAACCCCACGAGACCAAACCCTTCAGAGCGCGACGGCATAAGAAGAAGGCTTGCGCGTCGGAGATCAGCAGCAAGGAGTTCTTCATCGGCAGTATAGGGGCGGACGAGTACTTGAAGAGCAGGATTCCCTGACCATTCTTGCAGTTTTCGCCGTAGATCGTCCGAGGTATTAGGCAGAACTCCGCGAACAACAAGTTCAAGAGGAATCGCGGCGCCCCTACGTTCAGCCGCAAGCCCGACGGCACGGGCCGCAATATCTAGCCCTTTAAGGTTATCGTCCTCAAGGCGTCCAACCAGCAGGATCATCCAAGGCGCTCCCGGCGGCGGCGTGCGGGGCTCTTGCAACTCCAGATCGAATCCAGGGTCCAGGCGAAGGGGAGCCGGAACTTCATACGGTGAAAGATCTCGCAAATATCGGCTGAAAAGGCGGGGTCCCACAGCAACAACTCGAAAGGCATCGCGCCCCAAGCTGAGTTCCACCTGTGTGCGATCCTCGGCTCTGGCTCCAGAATCGTCACCCCGATCAAGCTTAAACCACTCAATCTCATCGGGGGCCATGTGCACGAAGTGAAGCCGCTTTGCAGCCGGGAAGTGGTCGTCGGCTAGGACCTTTGCAGCCGGACCGGTTACACGGCCGTGACCGATGATGATTTGGGGAACGAAATCATGAGGGAGTTGAGGCTTGCGCATTAATGCTACATGCTCCGGCCCTCCCGGCGTGTGGGTTGCCCCAACGAGAGTAACACCCTTTTTTTCCTGCATTTCTCCAGAAGGTATATCGAGCACAAGGCAAAAAACCGTTGCTCCGGCATCTGCCAAAGCGCAACAAAGCTGGCGGTTGAACGTACTCAGTCCGCCGTGTCCAGACGACCATTCGGTCGCGACGGCTAGTACACGGAGGCTGGCGTGATGCGCAGGCTGCAGATTCGCTCCGCGCTGATGTTGAGGAAGGACAGGTGGGCTATATTGAGGTCGGTAAACGTTCGCGTCAAGACCGGTCACAGCCGGAGGGAGAATCGGAGCCATCAAAGCTGGATTTGCCTCACCAACTGTGGAAACTCGATGATCCCATTCCCTAAACAGTGAGGCTCGGATACCGGCTTCGACGGTTGGAGCGTCTGCCCCAAGGTACACTGAAAGGGCCGTCGATGCGTCTCGGAACATGCCATTTTGCAAGGCGACTAGCGACACAAGCCAATTAATCCCGGCTCGCACTTTCTGCCGAATATCGGTGAGGCTTGCCAGGACCGTCTGGGCCTTTCCCGGCTTTTCAGCCCCCAGCCAGCCTAGTGTTTCATGTATGGCTAGGTGGAGATATTTCGGGAAACGCGAGCGCACGCGTTCAGCTTCCTCGGCGGCTAGCAACCACTCTCCTTGATGCTCAAGAAGCAGCACTTCAGCAAGCGCAACAACAGGGTCAAATCCGCTCTTTGCGCTCGCCCAATCCCGCACACGTTGGAGCTGATCAGTGCGGGGCCAGGCAGCGGCAATAGAGAGTGCCTCCGCTACGAGACGGATTTCATTTCCACCTTTGATGAGTTCAGCCCCTTCTAACAGAGTTTCGATAGCATCTTCGACTTCTCCACGGTGATCAAGACATGCCCCTAGCAGCTGATAAATGCTGAAAAGGGCTTTATCAGGATGAACCCTTAATTTGGCTTCCCTTAAGGCAGCGATAGCACAGTCCAGCCCTTCGACTTCGCGAACGAGTTGCCCCCACAGCACCCATGGATGGGAGTGGTCCTGGCCTTCCGTTGCAAATCGTGCATGGGGGAGTGCGTTCTCGTAATCACCCGGAGCGTTGCGGGCTTTTAGAAGCTTCGCAAGGGCAAATTCAACACCCGCTGGACCCGGCTGCTCAAGGTAAAGTTCAAGGAGCGAGATCTGAGCGTCACGTTCGGTGTCGCTTGCTGGTTTCCTAGCGTTCCACCCAAACCTTTTTTGGATGTAACCGCTCACCCCACGCATTACCTCACGAAGGTCTGCCGTCGCTTCTGCCGCAGCGAGGTGGTGGCGTGCACCGGCGAGACGACGGGCAACCTCTGCATCGCCAAGGGGGGTCCGGTCGACTGTTCGTAGTGGCTGAGCGTACCATAGCCCTACGCGCCGATGTACCCCACGCCAGGCCTCCGCGTTTCCACGCAGCAGATGAATCTCAACTTCCTTGATGACTGGATGGAGTTGATAACGGTTGGCGTGACCTCTCAACAGATAGCGATCTCGAAGCTCCCCTAAAGGGCGACGAACATCACCAAGGTTCACTCCTATCGCCTGCACAAGCTCTAATTGTGCGGGCTCGCGCAACACGGATAAGCTCTGAAGAAGTTCCGCTGCATCGCTAGAAAGCCCCTCAGACGCCTTCACCAGCAAGTTTCGCTCTATTCCATCAAGCAAATGGTGCTCAATCGGAGCCTCTGGAACATCACTGGGTGGACCAAGGAGCTCTTCGAGAGAGAACCGGCGGAGCAGATGCCCAAGCAACCGGAGTACGCGTGGGTTTGCACCAAGCCGGCGCACCACCTCTATCCTTCGTTCAGCGGGAAATTTTTCTTCCGCATCAGGAGCTTCGATGGCTTGGAGAACGATGCGTTGCTGATCCTCAAATTCCTGTGGTGCTTCAAGATGAGCTGTGTGAAACGGCTCTGTCCATCCAGGATCGAGCTCCCTGTTTGATATAAGCCAAAGACATCCCCTGACTCCACCTCGCCTCGCAACCCTGTCAAAGTTTGTATCAAAGGGTGCCACTGGCCGCCCCGTCACGGGATCAAGGAGGCGTTGAAATTCATCCACGGCAATTAGGACGCCGCTACCAAGAAGTAACCCAACTGCGGCACCAAAGCTGGGTTGTCTTTCAACGGCTGCCACCAGTTCGGCATTGCCGATATATTGCAGCTCACCGATGAGCAGACTTAACAGTTCTTGATCAAAGTCTGTCGGATCAAGAGGAACGTCAATCACAATGGCAGGAATGCCCATGCCTGTCGCTCGGGTAACGAGCGGGCGAACAACCTTGTCTGTCTTGCCCAGCCCAGAGAAACCTGTCAAGACGGCTGCGCTTCTTCGGTCCACCTGCCAAGCATTCCAGAGACTAGCGGCCACTTCCTGGCGACGTTCACCATCGAGTCCTGCAATAGCATCACTCATCATACATCTCCAAAAGATAAGGTCTTCCAGACGTCTGAACTACCCCTTCCCATTCTGCTGTACGAACCAACACGATTCTGTCCATATCACTTTGCCCACGGTGGCACGGTATCTCGTGGTTCTACTTCCACTGCCCCTGCATCGCTATCGGGATTCGTTACCATCCCCCGATTCACTTTACGTTGGTCAGCGCGCTCCCTCCTGACTGCCTGAATCTTCGCATCCAAAGTAGTGGTGGGGACGTAGGTAACATATGTAACTTATTAATCTGGGCACTGTCTTAGATGCGCCAAATAATAATACGCTACATTTGTTACCTACGTCCCTCAGCGTCTATGCCGAGGCTGATGCCCCTGCGCTACCTAAATAATCGATGGTGTTATCCACCTCTTTTAGCCTTTCGCAAATGACTTGTGACATATCGAGTGCGACAGGCCTGATGTCTTGAATCATGTGACGAATCTTCTTCCTTATGTCATCGTCATCCTCGTTGATCATTTCCGATGCTACAAAAGGATACTTTCTCTTGTGCAGCACCAACCACTTCTTCCCTGCAGGTGCCTTGTAATAGTCGGATTTTTTCGCGGCTTCGTGTATTGCATCCCTTATCGCCTCGTCGCACGGCGAAATCACGGCATTGAAGTCGGCTGTCTTGTCTGTCCAATAATATTCAATCTCGAAGAGGAATACCTCCTTGTTAGGCCACCCTTCGCCACCTTTCGGTAGCAATTCCTCCAACTCTTTTGTTGTGAACCTCACGTATCCCTTATTTCGGGAACCGATAGCAAACCCTGCGGCCGTTACCTCCTCTTCAAAGAAGCGATACAACAAGCTGGCTGGGTCGGGACGGTTCTCGAAGATGAAGTCGAAAGCTTCTTTATGAGCGTTGTAGACCTTGAGGGCCAGTTCGTTCAGTGTGTCGTTCATGAGCAACTCTCGTTTTATGGTGGTGAGGTAGTCGGAAAGGTAAAAGCCAATCTTCTGACTTATGCTGTTACTGTACAGCTTCAATATTGAACCGATAATATCTGCTATCTGCACATAGGAGTAATTAATATAGTAGGAGCGCGACTCAGTGTCCTGCGGATCAGTACCAAAAGGAGTCAGGTAAACGTAATGACGCTTTTTCGTGGCGAAGCTCTCGTCAGCTATTTTTCGGTAACGTCGTAACTGGTTTGAGTGGTCAACAGTGTCAACCTTGTTCTCGACGATAATCACGTCATCCTTCAGGATGATCAGGATGTCGATGTTCCTCCACTCTCTGCGTATCTCTATGTTGTTGAGGTCCAAATAATCGGCGTCGAAAATGGTGCGGTCAGGGTATTTGCTTTCGGAGAAGACGTCCCGTAGCAACTTTCGTAGCACGATGTCCTTGAGCCCATGGTTTTCGCGTGGGTCGAGGATGTAAGCTATGAAGTTGGAGTGTCTGAGTTCCTTCCGTTCTATTGATAATGCGCGGAAGATGTTTGGCTCCCTCAGGGAGAGCTCTAGCTCCTCAAAAATCTGGTCTGTTATAATATCTGCACACTTGCTGTCCATCTATTCCTCAAGATAATGTTTTTGACACTACTTCACCGGTTTTGAGATTTCTGGGGCCAGGCTTGCAATGTTGCAAAGTTGACGATCGGCGACATCAGAGAGTGCAACTTTGCAAGTCTGATCCCAACTCCCCCAAATCTCAGGAACGTCCCCAGATGCTATCTTCCGTTAAACTCCCCATCTCACAAATTTGCATTCCGGATAATGACGGCAGACAGCAGCTTCTTGTCCCTGCCGTTTTCCAGAGAGTGTCCGAATTCTTCTCAGCGGCTGACCACAGAGTTCACAACTCCCCAGGTCCTTCTCTGCAACTTTGTCAATCCTGCGGTCGCGTAACCACCGCCCTACATCTTTTCGCCTATATGCTAGATACACTCCTGCCAATGATAGAAGAGGGCCGATTATCCAAGTGTGTTCCCTGATCATTCTTTCACCTCTTTTACAACCAGATCTTCAATCTCTCGCGCGAAACTGGCATAGCCGCGTAAGGTGAGAGGTGGGGCTCTGAAGGCAGGCTTATAATAGTGCAAGATGCCTGTCTGTGACACCAGAGATTGCAACTTTGCAAGCGTAGCCCCAGTTTCCCCTTCTAAGGCATCAGGACAATAATGCTTCGTGTCAGGGGCTGCCCCCTTTGGATTTGACTACAAGAAAAATAATTCCACCACCAAATGCTGCAAAGGCAGCGGCAAATAGATAATGGAAAGTAATGCCCCTCCAGAGGCTGGCTGATTCATTTATCTCTGCTTTTTTCGGTTCCTGGCCATCATAGACCACTGGCACGGTAGAACCCAATGAATAACCACATGCGCGGGAATGGTAAAGTGATTCAAAAATTACAGTCTCCCCTGTTGTTGTTATGAAAGTTACGACTGGCCAAGTCTGAGGATTCTTGCCTCTTGTATGCTTGTAATCAACAATATAGCCCTGTGTCTTATTGCCAGAATTGACCAGTTCTATGTTTCTGGCCAAACGCATTGTCACCTTGCTTCCAGTATACAGCCCTATAGCTATGAACACAGTGCAAAAAAGACAGATAAACACCTTTAACGCCATTGGTTGTTCTTTCATATCTACCAATCCCTTGGGCTGTACTCAATATCGCAATGTCGGGGCAGGGGGGCGTAGTCGTTTGTTGCCTTAACCTTCTACGGCCTTTCGCTACTCAACTGATCAACTCCGTTCCCTTAGCTCGGAATCCAATATTAGTTTCAGTGGTCTGATGTAGACGTGGTGAGTTGAGAGTTGCTCTTTTTTATCACCGGTGGTTATAACTCTTAATCTCTCAACTACGTCTAGTAGTTCTTTTCGGGCTTTGCTTTCGGTTGTTCTTCTCTTGACCTCTCGGATTAGCCTATCTATTGCCTGGTCTGTATTTATCCCTAAATCCAGGAGACAGATTATCTTGAAGTATGACGTTGTGTCCGGTAGCCCCCTGATCCCTTTTTCTAGTTTTACGGCATCTTTTAGTATGCTACCCCACTGTGCGGGACCATACTGCTGTCCACCATTGATAGGAACAGTGCACTTGATCTCAATGACTGTTTTACATTTCTCAAGCACAATGTCATAACCGTTACTATTAGGCTTGGTGTTTTCTATTCTCTCTATTAATTCATTTCTGTCGTTATCGGTAAGATTAAAGAAGTCACAAACCCAATCTGCACACGCCAAAGTCAATTTCAAGGTCATTACATTATTGATGTCGGATAAAGCTGTCTTCAGTTTTATAAGGTTATCAGGAGTGAATGTGTCAAAATAAGAAATATTCGTACCGGTAATGCTCTGGAGAAAGTTATTCATCCTAGCACGAAGATCTTCGGACCGCCGGTAAATGATTGTCATCGTTGGAGCCTTCTTTAGCACATAAGCTTGATATGATATCTTTGCCGCTATCGCAGCGTGAGGGGCAGGTATTTATTTTTGCTCTTTTTCTTCCTGTTTGCTGAGAGTTTCGGGCGAATCGCCGAGTTCACCAAGAATAAAGATAGAATCTCATGCTTCTTAAGTGAGAGGTGAAGTTGCTGACTTGCATCTTTTTGGGGCATGCAAATCTCAAAACTTCAACAACCTCCCTTAGGAATGCTATTGAACCTGCAGTTGTCCCGCTGTACATTCGCCTTGTTCAAAGAGGATCATGTAAGAGAGTGTCTTGATCTCAAGAGAAGCGGGAAACTCAATGGCAAACCCCTTTCCAGTTTGACCGGGCAAAATCGAGGATTTCTGGGGTCAGGCTTGCAATGTTGCAAAGTTGACGGCGGTCACATCAGAGATTGCAACTTTGCAAGCCTGACCCCAGCTTCCCACAGTTTTTCTCCTATGAATCGTCAATGGTTAATCAAGAATAAGACCTTATCCTCCAGCCCTCTCAGTTACCCCAACGCGTCGGCCACAGCATCATGAAAATCGATCTCGTGCACAAGTTGCACGTTTCTGCCTGTCTTGCGATAGCTGACGGCCGCTTCA
Organism: Geomonas ferrireducens; assembly: GCF_004917065.1. NCBI lineage: Bacteria > Pseudomonadati > Thermodesulfobacteriota > Desulfuromonadia > Geobacterales > Geobacteraceae > Geomonas > Geomonas ferrireducens. The sequence continues at coordinate 1,528,962 of NZ_SSYA01000002.1, read as the reverse complement.
ACCTTCCTGCCATAGCAGGCATAAGCCCAACATGGATTCCCTTCGGCTCCAACAACCAAATAATCGACCTTCCCGGTCATGGAATCAGTAAAATTGCCACCCATCTGTTCTACTATTTCCTTCAGCTCTCGCCTCTTGTATTTCGTTGATGCACCGGTGAAGCAGAACCAGGAGTCCTCAAACTTAATATCAGGGGCAAATGAGCATAGACCTGTGATCTGCCCGCCCATGAGCACTGGAGGATTCGTTATGGTTTTATCGTCTTCTATTTGGATAAACTCTGAAAACAGCCTCTGTAGGAGACGTTGTTCTTTGTCGTCGATTTCACCATCACGCATAACGCCAGAGATCAAAGATTCAACCTCGTCATAAGGCCAACATGTCTTTAGGTGGTCATGCTCGTAAAGCCAACCCATCAGTCCTGTGAGTTCTGCTTCCGTAATTTTACCGTCCGCAAGGATACCGCCGAGGATGCCGTGTAGCCGCTGCATGTCGTTGAGTACGCTCTTTACATAATCCCCTTTGGTGTCCAGCCTATTGCAGAGCCAAAGGACATCTAACTTCTCTTCTTCAGTTAGCACTCCGTCAGCCAACGCAGTGTTTATAACTGGTATCAATTCATTGAACGGGTGCAGGTGTCGCACGTCATCGCAATGCCTGATCCATTCGGTGAGAAAGATCACTTCTTGCGCATTGATTACTGAGTCAATTGATATTCCTTCTAGAATCCCGACGATGGTTTCCAGGGACTTGTTCAATCTTGAAATTAGTGAAAATCCAAAATATTCTTCGTGGTCAGAGTGCATAAGCGACCTCCTTAAAAGCTATATCACTGATATTGCTCTCTTGAATGGATACTCTACTCGTTCGGCTAATGGGGCCTTCCACTGACGGCTGATGTAGTTGATTTGTTGACTTAGCTTTCTCCGGCTCACGCGCTACTCAACTATCAAATCCGTGTCCTTAGATCCTCGAGGGTATAGAGGCCCGCCCATGAAATTATGCGTTACCCATTGCCATAATCACGGAAGAAACGCATGAAAACATGGTTCATCCTGAAATCATGGGCATCCCTTATGTCATCCAGCTAAATCTGACTGGGCTTGTCATCATGGTGACAAGTGCAGGTGGGGCTGTAGGAGCCGTCGCAACACACGGCCCTGCCGTCGGAACAGCCGCAGACGCCGCCGTGCCAGGAACAGCAACCCCGCCGACCGAGTTCGTCTTTTCCGGACGTGGAGGCCTTGCAAAGCTCGTAGTTTGCGGGCGAAGGCGCCAAGATCGATTCGGCATTCTCGGGTGCGGTCAGCACAGAAGGCAAATCCGCAGCGAAAGCGGTACCGGCGGAGAGAATAACTGTGACGGCGAGCAGAGCCACTTTTCCCATTTGTTCCTCCTCAATGAGTCGTTCCACTGTCATAGCTGGTCAGCTATGACGATTAGGGCAATATAACCCAGCTGCCGGTGCAAGAAAAGATTTTTGTGTGGCAATTAATTATTGGGTACTATTTGCCCCGTTCCATACGGTCTGGTTGTTTCACGGGAGTAGCGACAGCTCTATGACTATGAGGCAGTTTTTGCTTGGTGGAGAAATGGGGGGGGAGAGGGGTTTAAGGGGCCGCTGTTGAGTTTGTTGACTTGCTCAGAGAGGCGGTCTTGAGCAATAACTCAACAAAGCCAACAACGTCCCCTTGTTCCTCTTAGTTATCACTGAATATTGGGTTACGCCTCTCTCATTTTTCTGATCTTAGAGCGATTCGCCATGAGGCGGCTGCAAAACTCTTCTTCGGTTAAAACTGTTTTCCTGGGATCGTGCACCCCAATGCTGTGAGTTAGAACTTCATCCCCGGTAGCCAAAAGATCGTCGGCAAACCCAGCTGACAACAAGGCTGCTTCATATAACCTATCGAGCAGTTGCTGATATTCCGGCGACAAACGATCATACGACTTGCCTTGCCACCACAATGTCTGACTGCTTTGCCATGCTTCATTTCTTGTTTGGCCAATAGCCTTGGCTTCTTGGCCTGACATCATGCAGATCCGCTTTTGCATTTCAGGGTCCTCAAACTTAAATGCCTGAAGCGGTCCCTCTAGACATGCACATTCAATATTATCTAAGACAAAAACACGTGGCGTAAAATTTGACAGTTTTCCGCCCAAGCCCGTTGTATAGCCACCTACATCCATAAAGCACCTCATAGTTCCTAATCTAAGGGGACGTTCTTGAGATTTTGCCCAACAGCTCAAATGATATGCAGACTTGACTGCTCCCTTGCCTAAGACTTTGTCGCAATTACATAAACATGCTTTTCCGGAAACTGGTCCAACTCCAGGTGCATCACTGTCAGTCCGTTCTCTATCAGTGCGGTCAGATTGTCATTCATGCCAATGGAGCTGTAGTAGAATTCATCCTCCTGCCACACATCGGTATGCTCGCCGGCCGCATTGCCGAAGGTGTATATCAGGACGCCGCCTTTTTCGAGTAGAGAACAGAGCTTGTCGATGACCGGCCGGTGCATTCGTAACGGCAGGTGAAAGATGCTGTCCCAGGCAATGATAAGGTCGAACTTTTTGCCGGTTTCCCATGTGCAAATATTCGCCACCAGGAAGGAACAGTTTGGATGATTTTCCATCGCCAGAGCTATCATTTTTTCAGAGACATCTACGCCTGTTACGGCAAATCCGTGCTCTTCCAGCTTACGGATGATCCTCCCGCCTGCACCGCAGCCGACATCGAGTGCGGACTTGCCGCCTGATACGAACTTGAGAGCCAGGTCAAGTTGTTTCAATCCGTATTGAGAGTCGCGATGGTTATCGTGCCACCACTGGGCGATCTTGTCGTATTTTTTGCCAAGCTCTTTGGGATTCATTTTGGGGGCGTCTCGGGACGATGAAGTTTGACTTTGCCGCTAAGAAGGGGATGCCGAAGTCGCAGTGCGACTTATACCATAGATCTTTAATGATTAGAAAGAAGAAATGGGATGATTGTTAATTTGAGCGCGCCGAACGCCGGCGTGAGGGGCACTGATGGCGTTTGCGGAGGGGGGAGGGCAGGGGCGAGTGCCGCGGCGGCTCCTACTGCCAACTTGGCCTCGCCATCATGGACATGGTTGGTTTGAAATCGTTTTTTCTGAATTCAAATCGAGGTTGCGCGAGTTGAAATCATTTTTTTGCTTTTGAAACGCGAGTCGACGGGTTTGTTTTTATTTTTCCACGGTTCAATTTTACTTTCTGGATTTCAAACGTCGCTTCCCGAGTTTCAAATCGTCTTTGCATGATTTGAAATCGTCTTTTCGAAAAACAAACGATGCTTCCGGCGTTTGTTTTTATTTTTTTGCGCGAAAACTTTTTTTCCCGAAGTTCAAACCAGGCTCCCGCGTTTTGAAATTATCTTTGCGCGATTTAAACGCGCCTTCTCGAAGTTTAAACTCCGGTCGACGTGTTTGTTTTTATTTTTCCGCGCTTCAATTTTTGTTTTTGAAATTCAAACGCCTCTACTGTCGTTTGAACTCGTCTTTCCTGCGTTTGAAATAATATTTTTGATTTTGAACACGCTCTCCCGGAGTTTGTCGCGTATTCGGACGGCTTCGTTTTCGTTTCCGGGTGTTGCAACGCGTCTTGGTTATCTTTATCCATCGATGGGCGGCCTGAACTGCGATCCGGACGTCGTGGCGCTGACTTGAAGCCTGGGCTGGCATTGATGATGAGGCTTGGCGCAGAGATGAGAAGGGAGGTGCAGCTTGGGCCTGCCGGTTTGCCGGCAGGCCCAAGCGTGGGGATAGTGGAGGGGGCTACAGGACGATGATCGATACTGGCTGCGACCATTTGCCGGGACCTTCGGGGCCGTCGGTCCTCAGACGGACGTAATACCTGTTGGCCGGTTCCAGATTTCTGAGAATGATCCTGGTGCAGGTTTTGTGATGGCCGCCGGGGTTGTACCAGCTCTCCTCGGAGATCGGTTCTCCTTTGCAGATGTTGATCAGGTAAGGCCCACCGTTCCTTATGTGGGTTCCAAGGATGACGATGGCCCCCGGTTCGTTCCTCAGGTGTCGCAACTCCACCAGGATCTCCGCTGCCTTGTTGGGGGTGAGTTTACGGAGAGCCTTATGGTGCGATTCCTTGAGCGGCAGGTTGAGGCTGTGCAATATAGTCGGGTCCTGCTTGTGGATGGCGATGGTCTTCATGTAGCTGACGGAGGAGTACATGTCGAGGTCGGTGCGGTCTCTTGCCGCCTGGCGCTGCTCCTGTAAGAGGGAATCGCCCCGGTCGGCGCCGACGCTCAGTTGCTTCATGGTCGTGATGTGCTCCCTGTAGCGTTGGGGTGGAACGATGTGCTCGGGGCGGTTCTGGTTATACAGCTCGCTGACATCCAGGGCGTCGGCGAAACCGTTCACGACCATGTAGTACTCGGGGTAACTCAGCTTGCGGAAATTTGTTTCCACTAGATCGTACCGATCGGGCATGGTGGCCTCCTTGCTGAAAAATTAGTTATTGCTAAGATAGCAGAGGCTGCTCAGCTGTCAATGGCCGAAAAGCGCTCCGTCTTTTTCGCATGTCACTTTAAGCAATTGAGGCTACGAGGCGTCTGGTTTTGGGCGCCCCTTACAAGCAAAAGGCTCCGATCGGCACTACTACCTACGCTTAGCGCCTGCGGCCGCAGGCTGCTAACGGTAGATAAAGGTGCCAACCGAAGCCTTCATGAAGGTTTGACTGGTATGGTTACCCGCGGTTCCGCGCTCCCGGATCAGCGAGCGACTTGTAGGTACGCGCGCGCCAGGGGGCAACTGTATTCAGTGCGGCCCGCCAAGCACGGCCTGCTGATAGCGGGCAAGCAAGTCGGGGTCGTCGATGGAGCCATGGTGGTGGATTTGTCGCCACTGGCCGTTGATCAGTTTGAAGATTCTGCTGGTCCGAATCCGCATCTCGAGGATGGTATCGGCGGTCTTCAATTCGCCGCGCTCTCTGCCAACTACGTAAAAGAGCTCGCCCGTAGCGTGGAGCGTGTAATCGTAAAACTCGAAGTGATATTCCGAGGCGCTCCCGAAGAGCTGCTCGTAGACGGTCCTGATCTCCTCCCACCCTCGCTTGATGCCGCCAAGTGGGTTGTCCATGGCGGCTTCGTCGTTTTGCGTCCAATTCTCCGACATCAGTTCGATGTCCCTGCTGTTTAGGGCTTCGTAAAACTGGGATAGCGCCCTCAGCATCGGTGACATCTCTTCCTTACTCTCTCTGCCGGTAACTGGAGCTGTTTCGATTTTCATGGTGTTCCTCCTTCAGCGCCACCACGTGGTTCGCACGTTTCTGTCCAGCATATCACATCGCTAATTTCCGGAGGAATCGGTCCAAGATCAGAGGATGTTTACTGCTCGTGCCGCAAGTAGGGCGATCACGAGCAGTGAGATAATCGACTGCAGCATCATCAGGACTTTTGCCCAACGCGACAGGACCGGAACATCGGTCGGTGAGAAGGCTGTAGAGGTGTTAAAGGCCAGGAAGAGGTAGTCCACAAAATTGGGCACCCACTCGTTGAGCCCGGCGGCGTGTTTTCTCTCTGGAGGCAATGTCATTTGTGGAAAGAGAAACGCCCCCTTGGAGTGGTCTGGGCGCCTGGCTCGCTTGTGCGGGCCACCGGCGTCGAGCCTCCAGTACCAGGAGGCGAAAACCAGGATGTTGGACACCCAAAGCGCCGCGGCGGACTGCAAGAGTTCGCGCGGTTTTTCCAGGTGGAGGGGGAGGGCTCTTATCAGTAGGGCAAGTGAGATGATCATGGTGGTCGTCACCACGCCGTTCAAGACGAAACCGATCACCTGGTTGGTTTCGTGAGCTCCCTTGTAATGCGTGACGACGAGCGGCACGGCGAGCACGGAGACGATGGCCAGCAGGAGCCAGCGGGGACCGCCTAAAAGCAAGGAGGACGGCAGTGCCGCGTACAGGCCGCCAAGCGCCACCAGCGCGAATAGTGACGGCCAGCGGGAGGTTACCGGCTTTGCAGCACTTCCTGGGGGTTCGTTCAGTCCGGTCATTGATACCTCTTTATCCCGATGATTTTGCAATTTAGATTAAAGATGTCTTCTGAGCAAGGGGAAAACGCTTGGGGGGCAGAGGGCAGGCGGGGGATCCCCCTTCGCATGACGCCTGCTGACGCAGGCTGCTTCGGAGGACAGGCGGAGGACAAGCGGTGGGCAAGCGGGGAACATGATGGTTATAAATGCTTGTGGCGGAAGGCGAGGCCGGAACCGGATTTTAAATACTTCTCGAAGGCGGCGGCTTTGGCTTCGTCGGCAAAGGCATGGTAGGTGACGATCTGCCAGGGACGGTACTTGGAGGTGTGGGGGGATTGACCTGCGTTGTGGGAGGCTAGCCTCGCTTCTACGTCTCTGGTGAGACCGACGTAGTGTTGGTCGGGGTGGGGGATGCTTTGGAGATGGTAGACAAATTTCATTTGGGGCTCCCCGGCGGTGGTCCGGGAAGTTTACTTGGAATTTTGGTGGGGGCAAGAGGGAGGAGTAGCTGCTAAAAACAGAGGCGCCGGGCGTAGGGGCACGCCCGGGTGTGGTTGTGAGTTGGTTGTAGTAGTAAAGGCCCCCCTTCGTTAAACGCCTGCCCCCCGTAGTTGCCTGGCTTTGCCAGGCGTTTAACGGAGGGGGGGCGGCAACTACGGGGGACAACCTCCGCCAAAAGCGAAAGGCTCCGGGCGGCTCGTTGAGCCAACCGGAGCCTTTGGCGGAGGTTGGTGGAGGTGGCGGGAATCGAACCCGCGTCCGAGAATCGTACACATAAGGCGTCTACATGCTTGTACCTGTTTTTAAGTTTAGCCCTTCAAGTCTCCACAGGCCGGGATTCTTGAGTCGCGATTCCGCTTGATTTCGCCGCAGGGCCACGGACTCTCCCTGAAACTATCCCACTGAATGACGTTCTATCCTTCCACATGGGAGATGGTAGGTAGAACGTTAGCAGGTTATTAAGCTGCTAAAGCGTAATCGTAATTGTCGGCGCTTAAATGCGTCCCGGATTGTTTAACGAGCCACCCGGACCTCGGCATGCAACCTTAGCTTATTACCCCCGTCGAAACCTTTACACCCCCTTAAAACCTAAAAAACGTTCAGCGTTCTGCGTTCAACGTTCATCTGCTTGTCGCCTGGCGTTATACATCTCGCTACGGCTTTGGTCTGCTCTTACTTCGTTTCTTTTGTTGCGTGCAGTCGCAGGTTCAGTTGCCATCTAGTTCAAGTCCGATTGAACGTCGAACGCTGAACGTTGAACGGCGGTTAGTCCCTGTCCCTAGCCCCGCGGTTTCTTTCTTTCATGGCCACAACTACGTCGCGCTGCATGTCTTTTTGCTTCATGACTTCACGCTTGTCGTAGTTCTTCTTACCCTTGGCCAGACCCAGCTCGGTCTTCACCTTGCCTTCCTTGAAATAAACCCTGAGCGGGATCAGCGTGTAACCTTGCTCCCTGATCTTGGAAAAGAGCTTCACTATCTCTTTCTTGTGCAGCAGAAGCTTCCTCATACGGTCCGGATCGTGGTTCTCACGGTTGCCGAAATCGTACGGGTTGATGTGGAAGTTGTGCAGGAAGGCTTCGCCGTTCTTCACCATCGCAAAGGAGTCGTTCAAGTTGGCCTTGCCGTTGCGCAGGGCCTTTACCTCGGTCCCCTGCAACACCATGCCGGCCTCATAACGCTCTTCGATGAAGTAATCATGGAACGCCTTCTTGTTGTTGCAAATCAGCTTCTCACCCATAGCGAATCATCCTACCAGATTAGCCCGTAAAAGGACAGGGGGAAAAAACAGGGCAAAGTATACCGTACTTCCTTCTTCTCGCTCACTATGCTTCAGCTGTCAGGCGATCATCGGGCGCTCAATATCGTTGACGCCCCCAAAGCAGCCGTATATTTTCGATATGCCCAAGGTCTTGCACCTATTCCTACCGCTAACGTGAAATTTTCCTGGAAGGGGATCGGCTCTATCATCGATGACGACCTAAGATTGCAAGAGGAACATTGAGCAATTTCGGTCAGGATTTATCTTTTGCTCCCGGATAGGATGGCTTACGAATTGAGACGGGACGGTGAACGGATGGATAAGGCACGGACATACGAGCAGCGATTTGAAAGGGTCTTCGGCTACATCGAGCGGCACCTGGATGAACCGTTGACGGTGGAGAGGCTGAGCCGGGTGGCGCACTTCTCCAAATTCCACTTCCACAGGCAGTTCTCGCTCTACGCGGGAATCGGGGTTTTCGCCTACATCCGGCTCCTGCGGTTGAAACACGCTTCCTACCGGCTCTTGTACCGCCGGGAGGAGCGGGTCATCGACATCGCGCTGGACGCCGGCTTCGAGAGCCCCGAGGCCTTTGCCCGCGCCTTCAGGCAGATGTTCGGACAGTCTCCTTCTCAATTCAGAAAATCACCCAAGTGGCGGCCCTGGAAGGAGCGCTTCCGGCTGCCGCCAAGCGAAAGGAGAAATGAGATGGATGTGAAAATCGTGGAGTTCCCAGAGACGCGTGTCGCGGTACTGGCCCACCGAGGGGCACCGGAGAAACTGGACGAATCGGCGATCCGGTTCATCGAGTGGCGCAAGCAAAGCGGGCTGTCGCCGGTGAAACAGTCGCTTACCTTCGGCGTCGCTTACGACGACCCGGAGGTTACCGAGCCGGAGCGCTTCCGCTTCGACATCTGCGGCGAGGTGACGCAAACGGTGCCGGAAAACCCGCAGGGGGTGGTGAACGGGGTCATCCCCGGCGGCCGCTGCGCCGTGGTGCGCCACCTGGGCTCGCATGACGAGATCGGTCGCAGCGTCTATCCGCTGTACCGGGAATGGCTGCCCAAAAGCGGCGAGGAGCTCAGGGATTTCCCGCTCTTCTTCCACTATCTGAACCTGATGCCGGACGTCGCCGCGCACGAACTGGTGACGGACGTCTATTTGCCGCTCAAGTAGCGACGTTCCGTAAAAATGCTCAGGCCCCGGTCCGCTTCCAGCGCGGCCCGGGGCCTTTGTTTTTGCTGCCGCACGGGCATGAACGTATCTAGCGGTTTACTTATTAATTGAAATAGTGTATACGCTTTCGGCATAGCGTGAGGGAAGTGCTCCTGCTGATCCGCCCGAAGGCCGTTCCCGCCCGCAAGGAAGCGATGTTATTTCATCGGCCCGATCGGGCCTGCGGTTCAGCGGCCGCCGACTGCAGTGGGGTTGACGGCATTCAGGATGCCATGATGCGCTCTCTACCGATGTACGACGCGATGCAAGGGGCCCTCAAGCAGGCCCACATGCTTTCTTCCGCAGTTGTTGCCGCAAGCGGCGCCTCTCTTTTGTACCTGCTGCACATCTACAACACTTCCTCCAAGAAAATCGAGCTTGCGTTACTGAACCAGGCGACCATCGAGCTGGTCTATTACATGCTCCTCCCCAGCATCGCCTTCAGTATCGTTACCGGGGTGATCATCTGCCTTGCCGAACGCCGCGTTCTGTTCTCCTGCCATTACATGGCGACGAAGGCCACCAACGCGGTTGCCGCGATCGCCCTCGGGGCTTTTCTGTACTTCGGGCTGCAAAAGCTTGCCGCCGCGGCTTCGGACATGCGCGGGGTGGCGCTGGCTGGGTGGCAGCTGCAGGCAGAAGACGTGCTCGGGGGGATGAACCTCATCGCCGCGGTGTTCATGGGGACGGTGCTTTTCGTGTTGTACAACGTGGTGCGCCGTCCCTGCTCCGAGTCCGGCGGATGCGAACTCTGCAAGCGGGAACGGGACCAAGGGGCTGCGCAGGGTAGGGGAACGGCTATTCGGGGAGGCCGGTAAGGAGAAGCGGATTGTCGAATCCCGCTTGGGCTATGAAACGGGCGGCTGCAGCGGGCCCCTCCTGGCAGGCCTCGGCAAGGCCGTTGCGGATCAGGTGCACCAGGACGCCGAGATTGCCGTAGAGGGCGAAGCCGAAGTTAAGGCGCATGTGCTGCGCCGCGGCTTCCTCTAATTCCTTGCCGCTTTCCTGCAGGGCCGCGACATAGTGGCTGGGAAAGGCGACTACCTTGCGGTCCAGCCCGGCCAGGAACGCCTCGCGTTCTTCCGGCGCCAGCGTTGAGAAGTCGGCGCCGCACCAGACGCTTTCGCGCGTGGAGATGAGGGCCCGGCAGGTGAGGGGACGTACCGGGTAGACGCTGCAGGTTCCTTCGTCATCGAGCAGGGGACAAAATCCCATCTGACGGTGCAGGCGCAGGTACTGCGGGAGTTCGCGGACGTTTTTCACGAGATCCCGCAGCCGCACCGCGTAGTTCGCTACTTTTTCGGCCTGCGCCTCGTCCAGGCGGCGCGCTACGGCAAGCGCCTCGGCGAAGCCGGTATGGACGGCGAGGCTGCAGCAGTTGCGGCATCCCTTGCCGCAGTGGATCGAGCCGCCGCTCGCGCGGTAGTCGTCGACCCAGGACCGCACCAACATCTCCAGGAACATCTGCTGCTGTTTGACCTGCTCGAGGAGCTGGTCGAGCATCTCGCCGGTTGCCGCCATCGCTTTTAATTCCTCCAACTTTTTACTTCTGGAACGCACGCAATATAAACAGGGATGGGCAGGATGTCAAACGCGGGCTCCGCGATGAAAAGAAGCGTTTGTGCTAAGGGTTGTAGACAAAGGCAAATCCCCCCTGTTCCCCCTTCGCCAAGGCTACGGGGGACAGGCTCCCCCTTCGCAAAGGGGGGGACGCATGGGCGCATGCAACACTGCGTGGATAGCTGCACCCCTGGTTCCAGGGAATTTCCTGGAGAACCTCAATATTTGAGAACCTTGCCGAGAAAGGCTTTGAGTTCGGCGGTATGGGGGGTGTCGAAGAGTTCCGCGGCGGGGCCTTCTTCGACGATCCTGCCTGCTCCGAGGAAGATGCCGTGGTCGGCGACTCGCTTCGCGAAACCCATTTCGTGAGTCACGATAATCAGCTCCCTTCCCTGTGCGCGGAGTTCCGCGATCAGGTCGAGTACCTCGGCGGTCATCTCGGGATCGAGGGCGGAGGTCGGCTCGTCGAAGAGCAAAAAGCGCGGCTTGATCGCGACGGCGCGCACGATGGCGACGCGCTGCTGCTGTCCGCCGGAGAGCTCGTAGGGGCGCTTGCCGGCGTGGGAGGCAAGCTGGAAACGGTCCAACAGTTCCATGGCGTAGCCGTCGGCCGCCTCTTTCGCGTAGCCGTGCGCCTGCACTAGGGGGAGGGTGACGTTTTCGAGCGCGGTCAGGTGGGGGAAGAGATTGTAGGACTGGAAGACGGTGCCGATGCTGCGCCTGTACTTTATCAGGCTCTCCCCGTCGGTCGGAAGCGGCACGCCGTCGATCTCCACGCCCCCCTGGTCCGGAAGCTCGAGCCCCGCCAGCACGCGCAACAGGGTGGACTTGCCGCCGCCGGAGGGGCCGATCAGCGCGATGGAGCGCGCCCCGGAGAGCGAAAGCGAGATGCCGTCCAGGGCGGTCACCCCGTCGAAGCGTTTCACCACCCCGTCGAGACTAAGACGCATAGCGGTACCTCCTCTCCAGGTACTTGCTCAGCATGGAGATCGGAAGGGTGAGGGCCAGGTAGCCGAGCGCGAGGGGGAGGTAGCTTTCCATGGTCGAGTAGGTGAAGGCGTTCACCTCCTGGGCGTTCAGGGTGAACTCGTTGACGGCGATGATCGACAGAAGCGACGAGTCCTTGATCAGGGAGGCGAACTGTCCCGCAAGCGGCGGGAGGATCCTGCGCATCACCTGGGGAAAGACGACGTAGCGGTAGGTCTGGTACGGGGTGAGCCCGATGGCCCGGGCGGAATCGAGCTGCGACTCCCCGACACTTTCGATCCCGGCCCGAATGATCTCGCTTATGTAGGCCCCGGCGAAGAAGGCGAGGGTGAGCGTCCCCACAACGTAGCGGTTTCCGATCCCGAACGCGTCTGCCACCACGTAGAAAAAGACGAGGATCTGCACGAGAAGCGGCGTGCCGCGGATGAGCTCGATGTAGATTTTTCCCAGGTAGCGCAGCGGCAGAAATGGGGAGCGGTGCGAGAGGGCGGCGGCGAGGCCGATGACGAGGCTCGCCGCCAGGGATGCGGCGGAGATGGCGAGGGTGATGAGCCAGCCGGAGACGAACTTCTGCCGGTATTGGTACACGGCATCCCAATTCCAGCCGTAGTGGAGGCGGGAGAAGGCGAAGCTGAAGACGAGCGCGAGCAGAAAAAGGGCGCTTATCACCCCGACGGCGCGGCCGAAGCGGGGAATCTCCTCGTGGTTACCTTTGCTGCGCGCGAAAAGGATCTGGAAGCGGCGGTGGGACATGGCACCTCGGCAGGTGGCGGGGGGCGCAGTGCGCCCCGCTTGGGGGATGTCAGAAGAAGAAGGGGTAGCCCATCCTGCGGAAGCTCTCCTTCTCCTCCTTCAGGTAGCGATCGCCCAGCCTCTCAAAGCCGCCGGAGCGCCGGAAGTCGGCGAGGAAGCGGTTCACCTGCGCTTTCAGCGCGCCGTTTCCCTTGCGCATCCCTATGGCCCACGATTCGGTCTGGAAGGGCTTCAGGATCGCGCGCGTCGTCTCGGGGTTTCTCTGGTAGTTGCGGAAGGTGGACATCTGGTCGTAGATGAAGGCGTCGGCCTTCCCCTGTACGACTTCGAGGACCGCGGCAGCCTCCTTGTCGAGGACCAGGAGGCTCGCCTTTTTCAGGTGCGCGGCGGCGTAGACGTGACCGGTGGTCCCCTTTTTCACCGCGACGGTGCGCCCGGACTGGTCGAGGTCGGCTATCGAGGCGACCTGTGCATCCTTCCCCACCAGAAGGCAGAGGCCGGTGCTCAAGTAGGGATCGGAAAAGTCGATGGAGCGCGCCCGCTCGGCGGTGGCGGTCATGGAGGAGATGATGAGGTCGATCTTCCCAGTTTTGAGCGCGGGGATCAGCCCGTCGAAGGCGATGTTCCTGATCTCCACCGGGCGCCCGAGCGCCTTGCCGAGTTCCCGCGCGAGCTGCACGCTTACCCCGTCCGGGCGGCCGCTTGCGTCGGTCATCTCGAATGGAGGGTAGGCTAGTTCCATGCCGACCACGAGCGTTTTCGAAGCAAACGCCGGGGACGCGGCGGAGAACAGAAGAATAAAGGCAGCGATGCTCAAAAAGCCGATTGCTCTGGACAAAACATCCTCCTTTTCCTGCGAAACTCGGCATAACCTAATACACCCGGCAACCCCGACTGTCAAATGCGGTCCCTTGGTGTGCTTCGTCTGATTTTTTATATGTGACTGGCGTCTTTACCCGCCCAATTTTTTTGTTATTGTTTCATCGCTTACCATTTTCGACTTCCAACCCTTCCCACAATGTCTGTGCAATTACCGTCACCAGTCTTGGAGGAGGTTTTTTATGAGGAAAGCGATTTTTGCCTGTGTCAGTCTGCTGTCCATGGCGATCCCCGTGCTTGCCGGCCCCACCCCGGTCGCTCCCAACGGCATCTCCCTCTACCCGGATTACATCTCCTGGAGGGTGGTCGCTCCGTCGTATCGGGAGGACAAGGGGCACATCCGTGTCATCACCGGAAACGAGACCGCCGTTGCGGCACTGCGGGCCGGGGTGAAGCCTCTTCCAGACGGCAGCGTGCTCGCCAAGGTGGCCTGGAAGGCGGTGAAACACCCGTCATTTCCCATGGCGACCGAGGCCGGGGAGTTCGTGCAGGTCGAGTTCATGGTGAAGGATGCGAAGAAGTACAAGGAGACGGGAGGGTGGGGCTTCGCCAGGTTCGTCGGCAAGGATCTGAAGCCGTACGGTAAGGATGCGTCGTTCGTGAACGAGTGCTTCGGCTGTCATACGCCGGTGGCGGGGAACGATTACCTCTTTACCAGGATGGCCGTGACACCCTGATTCACACCTTTTTCATGACGGCCCTGAGCGTCCCGAGCGTGTACGGTTTCTGGATGAAACCGGCAAGGCCGCCGTTGATTTTTTCGACCACGTCGTGCTCGCTGAAGCCGCTGGACATGATCACCTTCACCTCCGGGTCCATGAGCCGCAGCGCGCGAAAGCATGCCTCGCCGTCCATGTGCGGCATGGTGAGGTCGAGTAAGACGGCCTTTATCCCTTCTGTGTCGCGGTAAATGGCGAGCGCCTCCTCGCCGCTTTCGGCCAGAAGCGGCGTGTAGCCGAGCTCGCGCAAAAGCGCCGAGGCGATCGAGCGCACCGCCTCCTCGTCGTCCACGAGCAGCACCTTGCCCTCCCCCTGCCAGACGTCCGCGGCGGGGGAGGGCGCGCCCTTCTCCTCGCCCGTCGCGTCGGCTTGCGGGAAGAGGACCTTGAAGACGCTCCCCCTGCCCGGTTCGCTGTAGACCTTGATCCCCCCCTTGTGTCCGCGCACGATGCCGTGCACCGCGGCGAGGCCTAAGCCGCGCCCGGTGAACTTCGTGGTGAAGAAGGGGTCGAAGATCTTGGCAACCATTTCCCTTTCCATGCCGCAGCCGTTGTCGCGCACCTCCAGGAAAACGTAGCTCCCTTCTTCCATGTGCTCGCCGAGCAGCACGTCCTTAAGGCTCGTGTGGTCCATTTCCAACACCCCAGTCGTGATGCCGATTTCGCCGCGCCCGTCGCCGATCGCTTCGGAGGCGTTCATGACGAGGTTCATCAGGATCTGCTGGATCTGCGTGACGTCCGCCTCGATGTTGGGAAGCGGCATGTGCAGTTCCAGTTCGAGGCCGGTGCGGTCCGAGAGCGACCCTTCGAGGATGTGCTCGAGGTCCTTCACGACCCGGTTCAGGTCCACGGGGCCGACCAAGAACCTCCCCTTGCCGGAGTAGGCGAGCATCTGTTTTGCGAGGTCGGCGGCCCTCATTGCCGCCTGCTGGATCCGGTTCAGGTTCGTGACCACCGGCGAGTCGGCGGGAAGCGCCATGAGGGAGAGGTCGACGTTGCCGATGATGGCCATGAGGATGTTGTTGAAGTCGTGGGCGACCCCGCCTGCCAGAACGCCGAGGCTCTCCATCTTCTGTGCGTGCACCATCTGCTGTTCCAGGCGCGTCCGCTCCTCCTCGGCGCGCTTTCGATCGGTGATGTTCTGCCCCACCGCCTGGAACGCGGTGACCCTTCCCTGCTCGTCGAAGAGGGCCCGGTTGGTCCACTGGTGCCAGCTGACGCTCCCGTCGGGACCGTTCAGGGCCTGTTCCGTGGTGCAGGTGGGGTTTTCCGGCGAAGTGGCGTTCAGGGCCCGGCGCACCTGTTCGCGCGACTCCGGCAGCAGGAAGTTCAGGAAGTTCTTCCCGATCATTTCCGCCTGCGTCATGCCGGAGCCGGCGGCTAGTGCCGGGTTAGCGTAGGTGATGGTGCCGTCGGGAAGGATGGTGCTTATGTAGGCGGGGCTGTCCTCGGAGATCTTGCGGTACCGCTCGCGGCTTTCGTTGATGGCTTGCGCCGCGGCGATGGCGCTTGCATGGGCGGAGCGCAACATGAAGGCGATCACGGTGAGAAGGAGGCTCACCGTCAAACCTCCCGCCAGGTAACCGCGGGACTGCCCCCTCCCTTGCTCAAGGGCGAAGGCGGGGAGGGAGTGGAAGGAAAAGAGCCAGTCGCGGCCGAAGCGGTGCATGGTGAGCGAGGCCGTGAGATCGCTGCGGTAATCGCGCGGCACCTTCGTTTTCCAGGCGGCGGTGCTGTCGAAGAGCAGCGCGCCCGGGTTTTCGCTTTTTTCCGTGAAGATCCGGAAGCCGATGTCGTTGCCCCCCTTGGGGAAGTTCGCCGACATGAAGTCGAGGATCCTGATCGGGCTGTAGACGAAACCTTTCAGGGCCTCGCGCCGCTGCGCGACCGTGGCGATTGCTGCGCCCTGACGGTAGACCGGCATGTACATCAGGATCCCTTTCTGGGTGTCTTTCTCGGTCTCCTGAACCAGGACGACGGGACTGGTCACTGCGGCCTCCCCGCGGTCGCGGGCCTGCTCCATCGCCTCGCGCCGTACCGGCTCGGAGAACATGTCGAAGCCGAAGGCGCGCTGGTTGCGCCAGTCGAAGGGCTCGAGGTAGATGATCGCGGTGTAGAAGGGGCGCTCGCCCTCGGGCCACATCTTGTAGGAGGTGAAGCCTTCCTTGCGTATGCGGCGGATGTGGCGCTCCCTCCCGTTTGGGTACACCACCTCGGTGAAACCGAGCCCCTGCAGCCCCGGGTAGTTGCTCTCGAGAGAAAGCGACTGCGCGTAGCGGTGCCACTCGTCGCGTGTCACGTCTTCACTTGCGTTGTAAAGCCCGGCCGCGCCGCGCAGTATCTGCTCGTCGTCCACGAGCTTGGTGAAAAAGCGCTCGGTGATCTCCTGGATCCGGTCGCTGAAGATGGTCTGGCTGCGTACGTTGAGGCTGTGGTCGTACTGGCGCCAGAAGAACCAGGTCATCAAGAGGGAGAGGGTCATGACGAGATAGGGGAGGAAAGTGATGATCCTTCCCCAGGGGGTGATGGGCGCGATGGGGGATTTTTCTTGTGCGTAAATGTTTGCGTTCGGCATGCGCGTTTCCCGTGGTGATGGGGAGGTTCCGCATCGTGCGGAAGATGATTTACTTTACAGGAGTTTTTCCCGAATTCAATCATCCCGCCCGGCCGCGCACTTAAACCGGAACCATCATGAAGGGGGGGACGCGGCAGCCGCGTTCCGGCTCGCCATGATGACGCTGCGCAGGGAGGAGAGCTTGTACGGCTTCTGGATCAGCCCCGCCAATCCCTGGCCGGCGAACTTCTTGGCCACCTCGTGCTCGCTGAAGCCGCTCGACATGATGACCTTGGCGGATGGATCGATCCGGCGCAGCTCGCGGAAACATTGCTCCCCGTCCATGTGGGGCATGGTGAGGTCCAAAAGCACGAAGGCGATGTCGCCGCGCATCCGGTAGGCCTCGACCGCCTCGCAGCCGTCCCGTGCCGTTATCACTTCGAACCCCAGTTCGCGCAGGAGCTCCCCGGCGGTGGAGCGGATCTCCTCCTCGTCGTCCACGAGGAGCACCACCCCTTCGCCCCGCCAGTTTTGCGCCTCGGCCTCGGGCGCGCTCACCCCGGCACACCCCGCCGCGGCGGGTAAAAGCACCTTGAACGTGGTGCCTCGGCCGGGTTCGCTGTAGACCTTGATCGCCCCTTTGTGACTGCGGATGATGCCGAGGACTGCGGCCATCCCTAGCCCGCGGCCGGTGAACTTGGTGGTGAAGAAGGGGTCGAAGATCCGGGAAAGGGTCGCCTTGTCCATGCCGCAGCCGTCGTCGGTGACCTCGATGACCACGTAAGATCCGGCGGGGATCGGGTCCACGAGCCATGCGTCGTTCAGGTACTCCTCCCTGCAGTCGGCGCAGGAAGTCGCGACGGTTATCGTGCCGCCGCTGTCGCCGATCGCCTCCGAGGCGTTGATGACGAGGTTCATGACGATCTGCCTGATCTGCGTCGCGTCCACCTCCACGGCCGGAAGCTCTTCGCCGAGCTGGTAGTCGAGCACCACGCGTTTCGAGATGGCGACCTCCAGCATGTGCCCCATCTCCTGCAGCATGCGGTTCACGTCGATGGATTCGATGAGGAACTTCCCCTTGCCGGAGTAGGCGAGCATCTGGCGGGCGAGGTCGGCGGCGCGAACGGCGGAGGCCTCGACGCGCTGCAGGTTCTCAAGGGCGGGGGACTGCGCGGGAAGACGCAGGAGGGCTAGTTCCGTGTTTCCGATGATGGAGGTGAGGATGTTGTTGAAGTCGTGCGCGATGCCGCCGGCCAGGACGCCGAGGCTCTCCAGTTTCTGCGCGTGCAGGAGCTGCTGTTCGAGCCTTAGGCGCTCATTTTCCGCTTTCCTGCGTTCCGAGATGTTCCGCGCCACCCCGATTACGGCGGGATGGCCGTCGAAGTCGATCAGCCTCACCTTCACCTCAACCGGAAAGGTGGAGCCGTCCTTTCTGCGGTGCATGGTCTCAAAGGTCGCCGAGGCGGCGTTGGAGAAGCCTTGGAACTGCTCGGCGACCTTCTCCGGGGCGTCGTTGATCGCGTCGAGGTCTTCTATGCGCCGCTCGAGGAGTTCCGCGCGGGTAAAGCCGACCTCGCTTACCGCCTGGTCGTTGGCGGCGATGATCCGGCCGTCGGCGTCCGCGATGTAGACCGGGTCGGCCACGTTCTGGAAGAGATCCCGGAAACGCTGCTCGCTTGCCGCCACCGCCTGCTCGGTTTTGCTCCGCTCCGCGATCTCCCGCTCCAGTTCTGCGGTGCGCTCTCTCACCCGGTCCTCGAGCTGAAGGGAGAGTTCCTTCAGCGCCAGTTGCGCCTTCTCCCGCTCGCGGAGCTCTTCCTGCAGCGACGCGGTGCGGCTTTTCACCACTTTTTTGAGCGCGTAGTTGGCGTAGGCCGCGGCTGCGAGCAGCAGGGCGAGGAGAACCGCGACGGCCATCGCCACGAAGGTCTTGGTCGGCCGCCAGTGCATGTCGTCGACGAAGAGCCATTTCTTGAGGGCCTCGCTGCGCTCCTCGGGCCCTATGGCGGCCAGCCCCTTGTTGAGGATCCCCTGCAGCTCGGGCCAGTCCTTTCTTATCCCCATCCCCCAGCGGTACTCGAAGTCGGTCCTGCCGGCGAGCTGCAGGTTCGTGATGCCGCTTTCCTGCGCGTAATAGGTGGCGTTGGCCATGTTCTCGACGTAGTAGTCGACCATGCCGAGCGAGGTCTTGGCGAGGGCGGTCGATACGTCCGGCACCACCTCAAGCCTGATCTCTGGGTACCTGCTTTTCAGGATGTCGTGGGCGGCGTAGTTCGAGACCACCGCGACCCTCTTTCCCTTCAGCCCCGCCAAGGTCTGTCCCGGGAGCACGCCGACCCTGGAGAAGATCCCGCCGGGGACGGTCACCAGCGTGTCGGTGAAGAGGGCGAATTTCTCCCGGTTCGGGGTCTTCACCATGGCGCCCAGGAGGTCCACCTCGTGCGTCTTGAACTTCTCCATCACCTCGTCCCAGTTCTTCAGGTGCACGACGGTGATGGTGATACCGAGTTTTTTCTCGAGGAGGCGGATGATGTCGGCTGAGGCCCCTTGGTACCTGCCGTTTTCGTCGAAGAACTCGATCGGTTTGAAATCGGGGTCGGGGGCGAGTTTGATGACCGGATGCTGTTTGAGCCACTGCTGTTCCTGGGGGGTGAGGACGACGGTACTCTCGGTGCGTGCAGCGCCGCAATCGGGAACCGAATATGCTGACATAAAAAGAAATGCCACTGTCACAACGAGACGCAACCAAGTCATTTTGTCGTCCTCAGAGCATGAGCGTGCTTCGACAGTTTGGATGCTGGTAGTTTCCTCATCGGTAGCTGCAAGATGAGTCTTTACCACAGATTGATAAAAACCGATGAAAAAAATACCACTGCAGCTTTCCTGAGAAGCTTACGCCGCGTATGCCCGGCCTTCAACCCGCGGCGCAGCGGCTCGATGACTGTCACGGGGGCGACACGGAAAACACGCAACGAAAGCGGTGCGACGAGCAGTGTGTCGGTACTGTTGACAACGACACGGGGGGATCCTATGCTGAACTGATCGGAAGCAAATGCTTGAAAGATGGGAGGTTTGTCATGCTGAAACCGATACCGGAAGGATTCCACAGCGTCACCCCCATGTTCATGTTCAGGGAGTGCCGCAAGGCGATAGATTTCTACAAAAACGCGTTCGGCGCCATCGAGCGCTACGCCATGCCGACACCGGACGGCCGGGGCATCATGCACGCCGAGCTCCTCGTCGGCGATTCCATCCTCATGATGGGAGACGAGCAGCCGCAGTGCAAGAGCGCGGAAAGCATGGGCGCCTCGCCCATCAGCTTCTACCTCTACGTTGACAACGTCGACGCCGCCTTTCGGCGCGCCGTAGAGGCCGGGGCGACGGTGCAGATGGAGGTGCAGGAGATGTTCTGGGGCGACCGGGCAGGTTCCCTGCGCGACCCCTTCGGCTACAGCTGGATGCTGGCAACCCACACCAGGGACCTGGCCCCGGAGGAGATCCGCGCAGGGGCCGAGGCTGCCTTCGCCGAAGCATCCAAGAGCTGAAGGCAACCTGACCTTTTGATGCAATAACGGGAGGATCGGCAACATGAAAAAAAGAGTCATGGCAGCTTTTGCCATAGCGATCGTCACGGCTTCCTGCGTCGAAGCCTCTGAGATCTGGTACACCGGTGGTGGGCGCTGCGTTCCCCCGAAAGACGACGGGACCTATGCCGCCCCTTACAACGCCATGGAGCATCCGGGTGACTACCCCACCTTCCCGGGTGCCGACAGGCCCGGCTGGTCCTGCAGCTACCAGCGGGAGGACGGGGTGATCGTCCAGTACGGCAACAGTCTCACGCCGCAGCAGCAGTGGCTTGCCTTCTGGGTGGCGGGAAAAGGGGACCAGGATTAAGACCTTGGTTAAGGCGAGAGCGCCTGACGCGAGGAGGTTCACCATGAAGAGACAGGAAGGACTGGTTGTAATGATTACCGGCGCCACCGACGGCCTCGGCGCACGTGTCGCCGCCGGTCTCGCCGAACTTGGCGCCACCGTGCTTTTGCACGGCAGAAACCCCGAGAAGGGGAAACGGGTTCTGGAAGAGATCGGGGCGTCCAGCGGCAGCGACCGGCTGCACTACTATAACGCCGATCTCTCTTCGCTCGCCGAGGTGGAGGCCTTAGCGGAGGAGGTCGCGGCAGACTGGCGCGGGCTTGATGTTCTCATCAACAACGCTGGACTCGGCGCCGGGCCTGAGCCGCAGCACCGCGAGACCAGCGCGGACGGCTACGAACTCCGCTTCGCGGTCAACTACCTGGCGCCGGTGCTGCTGAGTTACCGGCTCCTGCCGCTGTTGCGGCTGAGGGGGGAGGAGACCGGGGAGGCGCGCATCGTGAACGTGGCTTCGGTGGCGCAGCAAGCCATCGATTTCGAGGACGTCATGCTCGAGCGTGAGTACGACGGCATGCGCGCCTACAGCCAGAGCAAGCTCGCCCTCATCATGTTCAGCTTCGACCTGGCGCGGGAACTTGCCGGGAGTCCGGTCACGGTCAACGCCATGCACCCGGCCTCGCTCATGGATACCAACATGGTGCGGGAATGGTTCGGGACGGCGCGGACCACGGTGGACGAAGGGGCGCGCTACCTGTTGCGCCTGGCCGTGGATGAAGAGGTGAAGGGGATGACCGGGCTCTACTTCGACCAGGGGCGGCCGGAGCGGGCCGATCCCCAGGCCTACGACGAAGAGGCGCGCCGTCGCCTGCGCGAGCTGACGCTCAGGTGGATCAGCCTGCACAAGGTTTAGAGACAGAGGGTGCCGGGGGATCTTCTCCCGGCACTTGCTCTTCCCCCTACAGCTCCCTGCGCGCCGCCGCGGGGGAAAAGCGTACCGCGACGATGCGCGTGAAGGCGAGCGAAAGCACCAGCGCGATGGTCATCGCCACCTCCTGCCACTCGATATCCTTGTACCAGAAGGCCATCACCTCGGTCAGCACGGTGACGATGACCGTGTCGATGATGTAGGTGACCTTGACGCGCCCCTCCGTGGAATAGGCGAGGGCGGTACGCAGCACCTCGATCACGGCGAGCACGGTCAGAAGGTCCACCATGATCTGCTTGAAGGCGGCGTGAAACTCCACCTCGAAGACAAGGCGCAGGTCGTACAGCGTGCATCCCACACCGGCCAGGATGGCGAGCAGGATGGTGACGATCAGAAAGGTCAGCACCACGCGCGTCGACATCTCGTAGAAACGCGCGAGCTTTAAATCCACCGTGTTTTCTCTCCACATATCGCTTTCTCCTCAGCTTTTTGCCGGAATGGTACCAGGCGAAGGTTACAGCCGGTTGCTGTCAGCATTACGATTGCGTCACGAAAAGGAATAAAAAAACCGGCCTCTTGCGGGGCCGGTTCCGTTTCCTTCCTGCCGTCCTCATCCTGCCGTCGTCAGCGATCCCCGTTCCGGTAGCGCTCACGCACCAGTTTTAGTACCGGGTGCTCCAGGGAAACGGGCACCATGTATTCACCGACCAGTTCACGGTCCCACCATTGCTTCCTGCCGAAGCGGTAACGGTAGTAAAGCGCGCGGATGTAGCGCGGCGGCCGTTCCGGGAAGGGATTTCCCCGCAGGAGCCTAAGCGTTGCGGCGTCCCCCTCCAAAAGCCTGATCACCAACTGCACGAACCAGCGTGAGTGTCCCGCCTGCCCGGGCATCGCCTCGAACCACATCAGCCAGTCCAGGCGCATGTGGTACGGCGCGACGACGGGTGGGATGCGGCGCGGGTCCCCCGGTTTCCCCTTGAACTCGTAGGCGCGCCAGTTCGCGTCGACCCCCGCCGCGTCCTCCTCTGTCCCCTCGATGACGATCTCGTAGCGCTCCTTCGTGATGCTGCCGAAGGCCCCGTAGGTGTTCACCAGGTGGAAGGGATCGAAGGAGGTGTTCATGATCTGCGAGCGGGAGAAGAGGTTCACTACCGGCTCCACGCTGCGCAGCGCCACCAGGATGCAAAGCCCCCAGGTGAGGGCGGTGAAAAGCGGCGCCTGGGGAACCATCGGGGGCGCCGTCAGGGAGAAAAGCTGGGCGATGAGCGTGCCGTCCAGCGGGCTCAGGCAGATGACGGCGGTGAGCCAGTTGAGCCAGGCGAAGTTGCCGCTCACGATGATGGAGCCGAGAAAAAGGAGCGAACCGGTCGAGGCGGCCGCGGCGACCGGCTGGGGCGCGAAGAAAAAGGGAGGGAGGATGAGTTCGGCCAGGTGGTTGAAGAGGACCCCTGCCTTGTGCACCGAAGGGGGAAGGCGGTGGAAGAGGCGGCTGAGCGGGTTCGGCATGGGCTGCGTCTCGAAGTGGTAGTCAAGGCAGGTGAGGTCGCGCCAGCAGTTGTCCCCCCTGATCTTGATCATCCCCGCGCCGAACATGACGCGGAAGGCGAGCCAGCGGTAGAGCCAGATCACCTGCCACCCCGGCTCGGTATTGGAAGGGCCGAGGAAGATGGCGAGAAAGCCCGCCTCCAGAAGGAGCGACTCCCAGCCGAAGGCGTAGAAGGTCTGGCCGATGTTCACGAAGGACAGGTAGATGGCCCAGAGCAGGAACCAGGAAAGCATGGAAGGGAGGATGCCGAAGGCGTCGGTCATTCCGCCGAGTGCCAGAAGCGACAGGAAGATCCCGAGGATGGAAAAGAGGAGGTAGGAGCGGTCCCCCGGCAGGAAGTGGAAGATGCTCGGGGCGTCCCGGAAGGGGACGAGCCGCATGAAGTAGCGGGCCGGCTCGAGCCCGTGGTCGCCGCAAAGGGGGCGGAACTGGTTCAGCGCGGCGAGAAAGCCCATCAGGTAGATGAGGGCAAGCCCCCTTTGCAGAAGAATCCGGATGATCCAGTAGCCGTCGTCGTTCATGTTGGCCTCCGGGTGGGTGCGGTGTTCACCGGCAGGGTCAGGGCGGCCCGGCAGGGGGTGCCGTTTCCGGCTTCGGGTATCCGGGCGCCTCAACGGTTACCCGCTGCGGGCCGATGCCGAGGTCGTGAAGCGCCAGGCGCGCCGCATGGTAGCCGCACATGCCGTGCACCCCGCCCCCCGGAGGGGTACCCGACGAACAGAGGTAGAGACCGGGAAGCGGGGTGCGGTAGGGGGCGAAGAGGGTGGGGCGGCAGAGGAACTGGCGCAGGTCCTGGACGCCGCCGTTTATGTCACCGCCGATGAGGTTCGCGTTGTACTGCTGGTACTGGACGCAGTTGCGCGTGTGCCGGGCGAGCACGAGGTCGCGGAAACCGGGGGCGAAGCGCTCCATCTGCGCCTCGATCCGTTCGGTCATGTCGAAGGTGGAGCCGCTCGGGACGTGGCAGTACCCCCACGCGACATGTTTGTCCTCCGGTGCGCGGGACGGGTCGACGACGGTCGGCTGCGCGACGAGGACGAAGGGGCGCTCCGGGTGCGTGCCGCGCCAGACCTCGCGCTCGCCGAGGGCGATCTCCGGCGCGCTCCCCCCGACGTGCACCGTGGCGGCGCGCCGGCATCCTTCGGCACGCCAGGGGATCGGGGCATTCAGGGCCCAGTCGATCTTGAAGATGCCGGGGCCGTAGCGGTACCCGGCCAGCCTGCGCCGGTAACCTGCCGGGAGCTTTTCCCCCGCGAGCCTTTCCAACTGGCGTGCGGACAGATCCAGCATCACGATGCGCGCTGCGGGGAGCTCGGCGAGGCTATTTATGGCGCACCCGGTGACGATCTCCCCCCCGAGCCGCCGCAGGTAGGAGGCGAGTGCGGCGCTGATGGAGCCGGAGCCTCCCTGCGCCACCGGCCAGCCGGCGACGTGGGCGAGGGCTCCGAGGATGAGGCCGAAGGCCCCGGAAAGGGGGCGCTCCAGCGGGAGAAAGGAGTGGGCGGCCATGCCGGCGAAGAGGGCGCGGGCGGGATCGCCCCCGAAAGCGGAGCGCCCGAGGAGCGTAGCGGGAAGAAGCCCGTAAAGGCCGAAGCGCGCGAAAGAAACGGGGTGCTGCGGGAAGTGCAGCGGCGCCAAAAGATCGGGGGCGAGCTCCTCCCAGTGTGCCACGATCGGGGAGAAGAGGGCCAGGTAACGGTCGGCGTCTTTTTCGAGACGGGCGGAGGTCGCGGCAAGGTCGCGGCAGAGGAGGGCCGCTTCATCATGCGCTAGCGGGTGGGCGAGTTGCACCTCGGGGTAGAGCCAGGTGAGGCCGTGTTCGGAGAGCGGGAGGGTGCGGAAAAAGGGTGAGGATGCGGCGAGCGGGTGAATCGCGGAGCAGACGTCGTGCAGAAAGCCCGGGAGGGTGAGCGCCTCGCTCCTGGTGCCTCCGCCGATGGTGGCGGCGGCTTCCACGACGGTGACCTTCAGCCCGGCACGGGCAAGGGTTATCGCGGCCGCGAGGCCGTTTGGTCCGGAGCCGACCACCACGGCGTCTATGTCGCCTGCGAAGGGCATCGCGCCTCCTCCTTTCGTCCCTTGAAAACACGAGGCTTAAGTCTAGCAGGGTTCGCGGAAAGGGCATCCTGCGCGGTGCGGTGTTTTGCGATCCGAACAAGGGAAAAGAACCACGTGTGTGTTCCCTCCAAGCAGTAAAGTTGGCCTCACGTTCCCCCCTTCCCAAAGGGGGGAATGCTGGGGCTCGTGCAGTGCTTCGTGGAGAAGAGAAAAACGGGAAAAGGCGAGGGAAGGGACGACGTGCTCGGGATGACGGCGGCGTCCCCCCCTCCCTCTCCTGTCTGCGGAGAGGGAGGGGGGAGGGGCTCAGAACGGGATGCCGGTTGGGATGAAGGCCACACTGTCACCGGGGTTGACTTTGTGGTCGAGGGTGTGGACACGGTGGTTCACGAAGACCGCTTCCACTTTCTCCATCGGTAGATCGAGGTCGCGCGCGATGGACGCGGCGCTTACCCCTCCCTCCGGGACGGCAACTTCCGCCTGCGACGGCAGTCCCCTGTTTTTGCGCACCGTGTGCAGCGCTCCGAACATACGTACCGTTGTGTTTGCTCTCGTGGACATGGCTGACTCCTTTCTGTTTGCTGTGACATTGCGGGCGGGTGCTTCACCGTTTGATGCTGGCAACTGGAATGGCGTGAGGCATCAGTCCGTGTGGATCGAACGTTTGTTCGAATTGTACACCTTTTTGTCATACAAACAAGGAGCTTCTTTCAGAGAAACGGTCATTTAGTTAAGCGGAAAAGGGGAGTGGGACGAGACTATGAGACTGTGCGTTGACGGCTATGACGGCGTCTTCTCTCCGTCGTCCGCGAAACGCAGTGAGATCTCCCTGAAATGCTCCTGCAGTTCCAGGAAGGCGTCGACGACGTCCGGGTCGAAGTGGGTTCCTTTTGCTTCGCTTATCATGCCGACCACCTTCTTGTGGGGAAGGCCGGGGCGGTAGACGCGCCAACTGATCAGGGCGTCGTAGAAATCGGCGACCGCCATGAGCCGGGCCGAGACCGGGATGGTGTCACCGGCCAGACGCCCGGGATAGCCGTTACCGTCCCACCGCTCATGGTGATAGAGGGTTACCTCTTCGGCCAGGCGCAGAAACTCCGCCTGGGTCCCAAGGGAGTGCTTGGCCGATTCGAGCGCCCCCCAGCCGATCAAGGTGTGCCTCTTCATGACCTCGAACTCCTCCGGTTCCAGGGGGCCGGGTTTGAGCAGGATCCGGTCGGGGATGCCGACCTTGCCGATGTCGTGCAGCGGCGCCGACTTGAAAAGGAGCGCGATGTTCGCGTCGGTGAGCTCACGGGAAAAGCGCGGATGGTTCCGCAACTTCTCCGCCAGTGCCTTCACGTAGCACTGGGTGCGGCGCAGGTGGTTTCCGGTGTCGTTGTCGCGCGTTTCGGCCAGGCTGGCGAGCGCCATGATGGTCACTTCCTGTACCGCACGCAGATCATTGGCGCGCCGTTCCACCTCCCGCTCGAGGAAGAGGTTCTTGTCCTTTAAAAAATCACTGGCGGCCTTCAGGTTCAGGTGGGTCTGCACTCGGGCCAGGACCGTGGGGGGGCTGATCGGCTTGGTGATGTAGTCGACCGCGCCGAGCTCGAGGCCGCGCCGCTCGTCGTCGATGTTCCTGCGGGCGGTGAGGAAGATGACGGGGATGTCCCGGGTCTCGGAGGAGGCCTTCAGTTCGCGGCAGACCTGGTAGCCGTCCATGTCGGGCATCATGATGTCTAGCAGGATCAGGTCGAGCGGCGCGCCGGAACGGGCTATGCGCAGCGCCTTCTCTCCGCTTGGCGCCACCTTGACGTGGTAGAGCCCCTTCAAAAGGTCGCACATGATAGAGATGTTGTCCGGGGTGTCGTCCACGACGAGGACGGTCGGGCGCATGAGCGTCGTTTCCGCCATGGCTTCCTCTTTCATGCGTCACCCTCCTGTTCGCCCTGCGCCTCGGCCAGGGCGGCAAGCGCCGTCTCGAAGTCGTAGGTCCTTATCGCCCCCTCGATGCGGGCGAACTGCTGCGGGAAGGCACTGCGCAACAGCAGCGCGTGCGCGGTGAAGTGTTCCGTTGCGGCGGCGTCGTCGTCAGCGAGAAGCCTCGCGAACTCCCGGCAGACCTCCTCCAAGACCCCTGGCGCCGCCGGCGGGAGGTCCTGAACCGGGGTGGAGGGGAGTTTTTTCCGCAACTCGTGCAGCAGGCCCGCGAGCAGCTGCGAGAACCGTCCAAGCTCCGGCTCGAGGTCCATCCCGCGCGTCTGCAGCGCCTGCTCCAGTTCCACCGCGCTTGTCTGGAGCGCCTCGGCGCCTATGTTCCCCGCCACGCTCTTCATCGTGTGCACGATCCGCGCGGCGGTTTCCCGGTCCCCCCTGCCCAGCGCTTCGCGCAACTGCCGGTCGGTGTGGCGCTGGCTCGTGCGGAACTTCTCGAGCAGCGACAGGTACGCGCGCTCTTCGCCGCCGATGCGTTTCAATCCCAGTTGGAGATCGATGCCGCTGACGGCGTCGGGGAGCAGGGTGGCACCTTGCGCGCGGGAGGCCTTGCTGCTGCGCTCCCCTTCGGAAAGCCCGACCCACTTGAGCACGGTAGCCCGGAAGAGGGCGGGATCGAAGGGTTTGGTGATGTAGTCGTTCATCCCGGCGGCAAGGCAGGCGGCGCGGTCGCTCGGGAGCGCGTTGGCCGTCATCGCCACGATGGGAAGCCGGTCTTTGGCGGGGTTCGTGCGTATCCGGGCGGTTGCTTCCAGCCCGTCCATCACCGGCATCTGCATGTCCATGAGGACCAGATCGTAGCTGTTCTGAGCTACCTTCCTGAGCGCCTCCTGGCCGTTGTTCGCGAGATCCACCGACAGCCCCGTGTCCATGAGGAGTTCCAGCGCCACCTGCCGGTTGATCTCGTTGTCCTCGACGAGCAGCACCCGGCCGGTGATGCGCTGCTCCTTAAGGGGAGCCGCATCCGTCGCGGGGAAGGTCTTCTCGGCGCCCCCCGTTTGCGCCATCACCGTCATCGCCGCGTCAAGGAGCAGGGAAGGGGATGCCGGTTTGGCGAGAATAATCGCGTCGGACCCGGCCGACATGAGGCCCAGGTCACCTTCGCGCCCGAACGGGGTCAGGATGATGAGGTGCGGATGGCTGGACAGGTCGAGCTCCCTGATGAGGCGTGCCGTTTCGGCGCCGCTCATCCCTTGCATCTGCCAGTCGAGGTAGACGATGCTGAAGGGGTCTCCCTCCTCGGCGCCGCGCTTCAAGAGGCTCAAGGCTTCCGTCCCCGACGGGGCGGTGGTCGAGCGCAGGCCGGTCCTTTGCAGCATCGCGTGCAGCACGCCACGGGCGTGCTCGTTGTCGTCGACGACGAGGACCCGGCAACCGTACAGCGCGACGGGTGTCACCCGCGGCTTCTCGTTTCTTAGGCTCACCCCGAGTCGGACGGTGCACCAGAAGGTGCTCCCCACCCCTTTCTCGCTCTCGACGCCTACCTCTCCTCCCATGAGCCGCGCCAGGTGCCTGGAAATGGCGAGCCCCAGACCGGTGCCGCCGTATTTCCGGGTGGTCGACATGTCCCCCTGCTGGAAACTCTGGAAAAGCCTCCCTTGCTGCTGTTTGTCGAGGCCGATGCCGGTGTCGGTGACCGAGAACTGCAAAAGTACCGTGTTCCGCGAGCGCTCCACTACGCCTACCCGCACGCTGATCTCGCCGGCCTCGGTGAACTTGACCGCATTGGAGCCGTAGTTGAGCAGGATCTGCCCCAGGCGCAGCGAGTCGCCGACCAGGTGGCGGGGGACTTCCGGGGCAACGTCGAAGATGAGCTCCAGCCCCTTTGCCTGGACCTTGTCTCCGAGGAAGGTCGCCAGGGTTCCCATCACACGCTCCAGGTCGAATTCCGCCTCCTCGATGGTGAGTTTGCCCGCCTCGATCTTGGAGAAGTCGAGGATGTCGTTGATGATGCCGAGCAGGTGCTCACCGGAAGCCTGGATCTTGGAGAGGTAATCGAGCTGCTGGGGGGTGAGGCTCGTCTTCATCACGAGGTGCGACATGCCGATGATGGCGTTCATCGGCGTCCTGATCTCGTGGCTCATGTTGGCGAGGAAGTCCGACTTCGTCTGGCTCGCCGCCTCGGCTGCCTCTTTTGCGACGACGAGTTCCTGCTGCGTCTTTTTTCGCTCGGTGATGTCGAGGAAGGTGACCACCGCCCCAATGACCCTGCCGTCGCGGTACTGCGGGTAGGACCAGTATTCCGCCGGGAAGGAGCTGCCGTCCCTGCGCCAGAGGACCTCGTCGTCGGCGTGGGTGCCTTCCCCGTTTTGGTACCCCATGAAGATGCGGCACTCGTGCTTGTCGATGGGGGTGCCGTCCGCGTGCCGGTGGTGGATCATGTCGTGCATGTTGCGGCCGATCAGTTCCTCCTCGTCGCGGTAGCCCAGGATCTCGACACAGGCGCGGTTGCAGAAGGTGCAGATCCCGTCCTGATCGGTGCCGTAGATCGCCTCCGCGGTGGAGTCGAGGATGAGGCGGAGCATCTCGCGCCCCTCGATGATCTCCCGGCGTGCCAGGCGGCGCTCAGTGACGTCCTCGACGATGGAGACCACGCCCCCGGAGGGGTCGTTCTCCCTGAGGCACTGCACGGAGATCCGCGCCCAGAAGGTGCTGCCGTCCTTGCGCAGGAAGGGGATCTCCTCGCGGTGGAAGATCCGGTTGCGCGCGAGGCAGTCCCTGATGTCGCTTCCGAAACGGAGAAAGGACTCTTCGTCGGGGAACCAGCCGCGGGTGGTCCGGTTCAGAAGCTCTTCAGGCTGATACCCGAAGATCTCCTCTAGTTTGCGATTGCAGCTCATGATGGTGCGGTTTTGCACCAGGACGATGCCGGTCGTTGCCGCGTCGAAGACCGCCCGCTGTTCCAGGTTCAGTTCCTCAAGTTGTGCCGTTCGCTCCGCGAGGCTGACGGCCTGCATCTCCATCTCGGCCGCCTGCTCCTCGAGTTGCGTGGCCTGCAGCCGCATCGCCTGCAAGAGCTCCTCTTTCGCGTGGGCCTCCCGCTCGGCGCTCTCCTTCGCCCGCCTGAGTTCCTCGGTCGCCTCCCGTTCCCGCGTTATGTCCTCGACGAGGATGACGATCCCCTTGCCCAGATCCTGCTTGTCCAGGGGCTGCGTGGAGAGCCGCGCCCAGAACAACGTGCCGTCCTTGCGCCTGAGCGGGATCTCGTCCCGTTCGGTGTGCCCTCCGGCCAGCCTCTCGTAGATCCTGGTCCCCATGGCGAGGAAGGTTTCCTCGTCCGGGTAGAGCATCCTCGTGGACTGTCCATGCAACTCTTTTCCCTGATAGCCGAAGATCTCCTCCACCTTCGCGTTGTGGCGGCCGATGATCCGGTCGCGCACCAGAAGGATCCCGACGTCGGCGGCTTCGAAGATGGCGCGCTGTTCGCTGTTCGCCCCCTGGAGCTCGGCCGTGCTTATGTCGATCATCACCTCCAGGTGGCGCCGGTAGTTTTCCAACTCCTTCTCGCGCACGAGCTGCTCGGTGATGTCCCGCCACACCGACGAGATGAGGGACTGCCCCTTGAAGGTGATGAGCCTGAGCGTCATGGAGACGTCGCGCAGCACGCCGTCCTTGCGGCGGTGCCGCGTCTGGAAGACGGTGACGTCGCGCTCGGAAAGCTCCTCCTTCAGCGCGTGGAGTTCGTCGACGGTGAAGTTCCCCTCGATATCGGGAACGGTGAGGAGGGCGAACTCCTCGCGGGTGTAGCCAAGCCCCACGTGCGCGGCGTCGTTGAAGTCGACGAAGCCGAGCGTCTCGACGTCGATGAGCAGGATGCTCTCGGTGCTCTGCTCGAACATGGTGGCGATGAGCTTGTCGCGCTCGCGGACCAGTTCCGCGGCGCGGCGCCGGTTGGCGGCCTCGGCTAAGCGGTGCAGGATGTTTTCCAGCAGCCGGCGCTCTTCGACGAGGAAGGGCCCCTCGTCCGCCGCCTGGCGTTCCTCGCGGTAGGCGACGGTGAGCTCGAAGCTGTCGCCGTCGTCGGTGTCGAGCCTCGCGCAAAGCGTCCAGGGGGTCGGTGCAAACCCGGCCGTTTTGAAAGAGGCGGCGCCGTGAGTGAGACGGGCTTCGGCGCAGTCGGGAAAGCGCAGCCCCGACGGCACGAGGGCCGCCACCTGCCGCATCTGCTCCTCGAAGGGGGGGGTGACTTCTTCGGTCAGCGACGAGACGCGGTACAGGCACTGTTCTTCCCTTATGCGCTGTTCCAGGGTCTCGGTCAGTGCTCGCAACTGTGCCTCGCCGTGGCGGTGCTCCTCCAGGGTCCGTTTGCGCTGGTCCACCGCCTCCACGAAGGCAAGCACCGCGTTCGCCATCCTCTGGATGGGGCCCTGGGTCGGGGAATGCGCAAGATCCGCCATCGCGTCCCAGTGCTGCAACTCCTTGCCGCCGGCGAGGTCATCGAGGCCGGTGGAGATGAGGGTCATGTGGCGGGTGAGGCGCCGGGTGGCGAAAAACCAGGAGAGGGCGGCGGCAGCCATGAAGATCATGCTCGCAGCGAGCGCCTTCCCCGAGAAATCCTCCAGCCGCTCGTTGAAGCGTTTGCCGTTTTGCACGGCGTGGTCGGCGAGCAGTCCGACGATCTTTTGCGAGTGTTCGGTGATGGCAAGGTATTCACCGGTGGCGAGCTTCAGGTAACTTTTCGCCTGCCCCGGGTCGACCGCGATGGCGTCGGTGGCCATGATGATGTCGCTGCGGTAGCGGACGAAGTCCGCTTCCAGTTGCGCGAGCTCGGTCACCTGCAGCTTTTGTCCCCGTACGCTTTTCCGGATCAGGTCGAGTTTGCTGTGCATCGCCGAGAGCCGGTCCACCACCTCGACGTGGCTTCGGTACAGCTGCGCCTCGTCCAGTTTATGGAGCTGCGCCTTCTCGAGCAGCGTGTCGAGCTGGTGGTGGATGCCGTACATCTGGGCGTCGAAGTCCGCGGCCCGGACGATGCCGCTCAGGTCTCCGGCGAGCTCGGCCACCCGCAGGTCGTGCCGTTGCTTCACGGTGGCGAGGGTCCAGATGGAAAACAGGGTGATGGCGACCAGGACCAGGGTCACCGGCAGGAAGAACATGGCGAAAAAGGTGGGTCGGTAGACACGCACGGAAACCACTCCCCTCTACTTGATCAGTTTCGCCCAGGCGGCGGGGGGGATGGTGGCGAGGTAGTTGAAACGGCCGTTGTCCATGGGCTGGAAGACTACGATGACCCCTTCGGGGCCCGGGAAGTAACCGATCAGGTCGGCCAGGTTGGGCGCGTGCGCGACCAGGACGCGGTTCCCCTTTGCTACCGGGGACGAGAGCAGGCGCCTCAGCTCATCCAGGTACGGACCCTTTTCTTCGGTGGTGAGGTTCGTCGTGGTCATCAGTTTCTGATTCACCTTGAAATTGCCGAAGGCGGCAAGTGCGGTCTCTTTCGTCCGGCAAAGCGGTCCCGCGTAGACCTCGTCCACGGGAATCCTCCCACGGCGCAGCGTCTCCCCAAGGAAGCGGGCAACCTGGCGCCCCTCCTCGGTCAGGGGGCGCTGCTTCGAGCAGTCGTTTGGGTCGGTAAGGGGGAACTGGTCGGGTTTGCTGCTGTCGGTTGCTCCGTGGCGCATGAAAAGCACGAAGCCGCCGGCACGCAGCTGGCTGATCAGGGCGTGGGTCCCCGGGAGCTCGGTGAATTTTTGATGCTCCTCGGCATAAACCGGAAGGGTGATGGCAAGAGAGAGCAAAGTAATGGCTGTGCAGATGAATCTCAAGGTGGCTCCAAAAGGAATGAGAGCGAGCCTTCTGTGTGACAACCGTGATCTCCTGTTTCTGACAGTGATTGTACCATCGCGCCGACACTTTGAAAGCTTAGGGCCGAACTTTAACACAGTGCCAGGGCGTCGAGCTAGCGACGCTGGTCCTAATGATATGTAGGACGCGTGCCTACATGGGGGCGCGCAGTTTCAGGGCAAGGAGCATGAGCTCGACCAGGTGCATGGGCTTGCGGCTGGTCGCCTGCAGGATCTGGGTGCGGCAGGAAAAGCCGTCCGCCACGATGTAGTCGGTGGGGAGCGCGTCGCGCACCGCGGGGAGGAGGCCGAGCTCGCCGATGCGCATGGAGATCTGGTACTTCTCCTTCTCGAAGCCGAAGGAGCCGGCCATGCCGCAGCACCCTTTCTGGGGCTCGATGAGGAGAAGCCCCATCTTCCCGATCAGCTCCCGGGCCGCCTCGGGGTTCAAAAGCGCCTTCTGGTGACAGTGGGCGTGGTACAGGAGCCTGCCCTGGAGTTTCGGCGGGACGAGCCCCTCCTTCTTCATGAATTCCGCGACGGTAAAGGTGAGGGCGCTCACCCGCTTGCCGTCCTCGTGCTCCGGAAAGAGCTCGGGAAGCTCGTCGCGAAAGACCGCCGCGGTGCTCGGCTCGAGGATGAGGACCGGTATCCCGTCGCGCACGTAGGGATGCAGCTCGTCGACCGCCTGCAGGATCTTTTTCCTCGCGTAATCGAGCATGCCGTAGTCGATGGGGGGGCGTACCGCGGGGGGGCGCTTTTTCGGGACGATCACCCGCAGGCCGTAGTGCCTCAAAAGCTCGACGGCCGCCTTCAGGGTCTCGGGGAAGAAACAGTCGTTGAAGAGGTCGGGGTAGAGAAGGACCGGGCGTCCCTCGGAAGCGGGGTGCGCCGTCTTTTGGTACCAGGAGGTGAAGCTCTCCTCGGCGAAGCGCGGCATGCTCCTCTCGGGTGCTATCCCGGCGACCGCCTTGGTGATCGCGCGCAGCCCCGGGGTCTGCCCCGCGAAATTGGCGAGAGCGGGGAACCTCCCCCCGATGGCGCCCCAGATCCCGATGAGCCCCATGGAGTAGGCGGCAAGGGGGCGCAGCCGGTGCCGGTAGTGGTGGTACAAAAACTCCGCCTTGTAGGTCGCCATGTCGACGTTCACCGGGCAGTCGGTCTTGCACCCCTTGCAGGAGAGGCAGTACTTGAGCGCGTCGAGCACCTCCGCGCTTTGCCACCGGTCGGAGAGGAAGTCGCCCCGGAACATCTCGAAAAGGACGCGGGCGCGCCCGCGGGTGGTGTGCTTTTCCTCGAGGGTTGCGAGAAAGCTCGGGCACATGAAGGCGTCGCGGTCGCGGCGGCACTTGCCGACGCCGACGCAGCGCAAGACGGCGCGCGGCAGGCTGCCGTCGTCGTGCGGGTAGCGAAAGCGGGTCTCGGGCTGCCACGGGTTGTAATCGGTGCCAAGCCTCAGGTTCTGGTCGGGGCGGTACGGCTCGACCACCTTCCCGGGGTTCATCTTCCACTCCGGGTCCCACAACTCCTTGAAGCGGCGAAAGGCCTCGACGAGCTCCGGGCCGTACATCTTCTCCAGGTACATAGCCTTCGACTGCCCGTCGCCGTGCTCGGCGGAGAAGGAGCCGCCGTAACGGGCGACCATGTCGGTCGCCTCGTCCAGAAAGGCCATGAAGTTCGCCACCCCCTGGTGGGTGAAGAGGTCGAAGGAGATGCGGCAGTGGATGCACCCCTGGCCGAAGTGGCCGTAGAGCGAGGCGATGAGCCCGTGCCGGTCGAGGAGGGCCCGGAACTCGCGCAGGTAGGGGCCGAGCTTCTCGGGGGGGATGGCGGCGTCCTCCCATCCCGGCCAGCCAAGCGGAACCCCCGGGACGTTCGCCGTGGCACCAAGGCCCGACTCCCGCACCTCCCAGACCATCTTCTCTTCCTTCGCGTCGGTGAAGAGCTTCATGGAGGGAGGATTCGCCTGGCGGCCGAGCTTATCCATCGCCCGGCGCGCCTTGGCGTCGGCGTCCTTCTTGGTGTCGCCGCCGAACTCGACCAGAAGCCATCCCTTCCCCTCGGGGAGGAGCTGCACGTCCTCCGGGTGCAGCTTCTTTTTCTTCATGAAATGAATGAGGAGCTCGTCAAGACCCTCGAGCCCGACCGGCTCGAACGCCATCAGCTCGGTGACGTGGTCCGCGGCGGAAAAGACGTCCGGGTAGCCGAGCACCAAAAGGGTGCGCGCCGGCGGGGAGTGTACGAGGCGCACCGTCGCCTCGAGGACCGTGATGCAGGTCCCCTCGGTTCCGACCAGGGCGCGCGCCACGTTGCAGCCGTTCTCGGGGAGGAGGTCGTCAAGGTTGAACCCGGAGACCCGGCGCGGGATCTTCGGGTAGCGGCGCCGGATGAGTTCCGCGTAGTCGTCGCGCAGCGCGCGCAGCCCGGCGTAGATCTCGCCGCGCCTCCCGCCTGCCGCGATGATGCGGGTGAGTTCCTCCTCGGGAGTCGCTCCCACCTTCATGCGCACCCCGTCGTAGGTGATCACCTCCATCTCGATGACGTTGTCCGCGGTACGACCGGCCATCACCGAGTGGATGCCGCAGGAGTTGTTGCCGATCATGCCGCCGAAGGTGTTGTGGGTGTGGGTGGCGGGGTCGGGGCCGTAGGTCAGGTGGAACTTCTCGGTCTCTTCCCGCAATTGGTCGAGGACGACACCCGGCTGCACGCGCGCCGTCCTTTTCTCCGGGTCGATCTCCAGGATGCCGCGCAGGTACTTCGAGTGGTCGATGACCACGGCGGCGTTGCAGGTCTGCCCGCATAGGGCGGTGCCGCCGCCGCGCGAGACGACGGGAGCGCCGTGCCGGCGGCAGACCTCCAGGGTCCGCACCACGGCGTCGGTCGTTTTCGGGAGCACCACGCCGATCGGTATCTGGCGGTAGTTGGAGGCGTCGGTCGCGTAGAGGGCGCGGCTTGTATTGTCGAAACGGACCTCGCCGTCGACCGCCTCCCTGAGCGCCGCCTCCAGGGCCTTCGCGTTCATGCTTTGCAGCTCGCTCTCGTTTGCTTCCCTTTTGCTCATGGTTCCTCCCGGCGTTACAGCGGTCGGATCTCGAAGCGCTTCGCCTCGTCCTCCCGAAGGGAAAGGCCGTGCCCCTGGCGCCACAAATCGGGGAAGAGGGCGCCGTCGCGGGGTTCTATGACCCCGTCGAGGAGCATCCGTTCGATCCGTACGTGGTCGTGAAAATACTCAAGGTGGCGCACCGGCGCCGCCGCGCAGCAAAGGTGCAGGTGCAGGGCGGGGGCGCAGTGCGAGGAGAGGGGGATCTGCCATGCCCGGCAGAGGGCGGCGGCCTCCAGGAAGCCGGTGACCCCGCAGCGGGTGGCGTCGGCCTGCATGACGTCGACGCAGCCGTCGCGCAAAAGGTCGAGGAAGTAGCGCGCGTTGAAGCCGTACTCGCCGCAGGAGACCTCCATCCCCTCGGGGGCGAGATCCCTGACGAGGCGGAGCCCTTCCCGGTCCCGGTGCGGCACCGGCTCCTCGAACCAGGTGACCCCTTGTTCGGCGAAGATGCGGGCAAGGCGCAGTGCCTCCTTGCGCGCGTAGCCGCCGTTTGCGTCCACCATGAGCTCCGCCTCCGGGCCGATCGCCCGGCGCGCCGCGGCGACGCGCTCCGGGTCGGCCCCGGCGTCGCGCCCCACCTTCATCTTCACCCTGCCTATGCCGCACTCCACCCACCCGGCGAGCTGGCGCTGCAGTTTCTCGACCGTGTAGGAGGTGAAGCCGCCGCTGCCGTAGACCGGGACGCTTTCGCGCGCGGCCCCGATGAGCGAGACGAGCGGGAGCTCGAGCAGGCGCGCCTTCAGGTCCCAAAGTGCCGCGTCCACCGCGGCGACGGCCATCATGCCGATGCCGGCGTCCCCGAGGTTGCGAAGCGCGCCGTTCAGGGCGAGCCAGCAGCCGGGGATGTCGATGGGGTCACGCCCGCGCACGATTTCCCCTAACCGGTCGCGAACGAGCATCGCCGCCGATTCATGCGCGTAGCTGTAGCCGAACCCTCGCACCCCCTTGCAGTAAAGGTGCACCGCGACCATGACGGTCTCGTCCCACTGGCAGCTGCCGTCGGACTCCGGCTCCTCGGTCGGGATGCGGTACGCCTTCACCTCGACCCTTTCCACCACGTTTCTCATCTCTATTCCCCCTCATTGCGGGACAGCCGCCAGTCGTACGGCGCGTACTCAAGGCGGAAGGATTCCGGGTGCTCCCTGATCTCCTGCGCGATCTTTTCCGCGGCGAAGCCCGCCGCGAACACGGCCACGTCGTGCTCGGTTCTTCCCAGGTCGTCGTACCAGCGGAAAAGACGCGGCAGGACGATCCTTCTCCCGGCGAGATCGAAGTGCGCCTCGCGCTCCAGGTAGCGCCGGACCGCGGCGTCCAGGTCGCTATCCAGGGAGCGCGGTGACAAAACGGTGATGGCGGGGGAGGAGACCGTGCCGGTGAAGACGGCGCAAAGAACGCGCGGGTCGCCGGGACGGATCGCGTGGGCAAGGCGCGGGTCGCCCGGTGGGAGCGGTGAGATGAGCCGCCCGGGTGCCGGACGGTTGCCGCGCAGGATGCCGTGCAGCACCACCTCCGCGCTGTACTCTTCCCTCCCGATGCGGCACCCGACCCTGCGGTAGAAGCGCGCTACCTCCTGTACCGAGCTGCGCACCCCGAGGGAGAGGATGCCGTAAAGAACGAGCAGGGTGTGCAGGTTGCACCAGAAGGAGATCTGCTCCTCCCTTGCCGTCAGGCCTTCCAGGGGAAAAACCGCCAGGCGTGAGAGTAGCGCGGTGAGGCGCTCCTGCATCCCGCTTTCGGTGAGGGGCCGGTAGTCGGGATGGGGGGAGGCCAACGCGGCGGCCGCTTCGGCGGCAAGGGCCGCTATCTCCTCGGCCTCCGGCGCGGGTCCGCCGGAGGGGGCAGGGGCGAGCGCCTGCTCGTTGAGCGGCTTTCTCCGCTCGTCGGCCCGCGCGTTCGCCACCGCGGTCGCCGCGACGAGGTACGCCTCGTGGCTGAAGGCCTGCGGGAAGTTGCCGAGCTGCTCCTGCCACCTCGGGTCGTACTCCTCGGCGAGGAGGTGCCGGTGTCCCCCCACCTGGTCCACCAGGGAGAGGAGCAGGTCGGCCTCCTCGATCTCCCCCTGTTTGGCGAGGTTCGTGACGAGCCAGAGGGTGCAGGCGAGGAAGGTGGCGTCCCGGCCCGGGAGGCCGTCGTCACCATGGTAGCGGTAGAGGAAACCGTCCAGGGCGAGATCGCGGCGCAGGGCGTCGACGGTGGCGAGCATCTTCGGATCGTCGTATGCGATGAAGTCGTTTATCGACATGAGGAGGGCGCTTGCATCGAGGAGTTCGCCGTCGTAGTTGAGCACGAAGGACTGCAGGCGGGGACTCCAGCCGCGGGCAAACACCTCGTCCCTGATCTCCTTTAGCGGCTCTTCCCACCCGGCGCCCGCCTGAAGCCCCAGGTGCCGCGCGATGCGCAGCCCGCGGTCCAGGGTGACCCAGCACATCGCCTTGGAGTGGACGAAGTGGCGCGTCCCGCCGCGCATTTCCCAGATGCTCGAGTCCGGCTCGCGCCAGTGGTCCCGGGCGAAGTCGCACATGAGCGTCAGCCCGTGCCAGAGTTCCGGATCGATACCGCGGTTTCTGCTCGCGACGAGATGGGCGGCGATCAGCACGTGACCGTAGATGCTGAACTGCTTCTGCCGGGCGGCGAGGTTTCCCACCCGCACCGGCCGCGACTCGCGGTAGCCGCGCAGATGCGGCAGCGACGATTCCGCAAGGTCCGAGGAGCCGTCCATGCGGTACATCACCTGCAGTTCGTTGCGCCTTCCCTTCCTGATCACCTGCTCCAGCCAGTCTAGGTACCCCTGCACCTCCTCGACGTGTCCCACCTCGAACATCGCGGTAAGCGCCATGCAGGTGTCGCGCACCCATGAGTAGCGGTAATCCCAGTTGCGCACCCCGCCGATCTCCTCGGGAAGCGAGGTGGTGGCGGCGGCCGCCATGGTCCCCTGCGGCTCGAAGCAGAGGAGCTTCAGCGTCAGCAGCGAGCGGATCACCGGCACGCGGTGCTGACCCAGCTCGTTGTAGAAGCCGGTGCCGCTTTCGTGCAGCCAGTCGCGCCAGAAGGCGAGCGTTTGCACCAGGAGGTGTTCGGCGCGCCCCTCGGGAAGTGGATCGGGCTCGCGCGCGCCGTAGTGCAGGCGGAGCACGGCCCGCTCCCCGGCCCGAAGTTTCCAGATCCCCGCGGCTTCCCCGGCGTGCACGGTCAGGGAGCGCGTAGAGGAGAGGGCGAGGCACGCCCCCCCCGCCGCGGCAACCACGCCGCGCCCGGGGAAGTGGGCAAACTCCGGAACGGTCCTGCCGTAGTCGAAGCGCGGGGCGAAGCGGACCCGGACGTCGACCGTCCCCCGCTCCACCTTGATGAGGCGCAGGAGCACGAAGTCGCGCTCCCCGCCTGCGGCATCCGGTTCGGGGATGGTGAGGAAGTCGGTGAGGGTGTAGCTGCCGTCACGGGTGCGGAATCTCCCGACCAGGACGTTGCTGTCCTCCTCGTAGGAAAGAAGGGAATCCCATTCTCCCTCCGGCGTGACCGAAAAGGTGCCGCCGCGCTCCTCGTCCAAGAGCGCCGCGAAGACGCTCGGGGAGTCCAGGCGCGGCAGGCAGAGCCAGTCGATGGCGCCGTCCTGACCGACAAGTGCCGCCGACTGCAGGTTCCCGATGATGCCGTAGTCACTGATTTTCTTGGCCATCGTCGCCTCGACGCGTAGATGTGTGGGTGTCGCTAGCCCGACACCTGGAGCAGTATAACCGACAAAAGTTTAACGTCACTAATTTAATTGCCCCCCGCGCCGTGCCGCGACATGCTGATACAATTCCCGGATTCACAAGGGGCGACCGCGCCGTCGCCGAAGGGGGAGCCATGAACGGAGCGCTTTGGGCCGGTTTTTGGGGATTCGTAGGGGGGATCGCACTCCTGGTCGGCGCCGGTGTCGGTTACTACGCGTCGGCCTCCAAACGGGTGGTCGCCATCGTCATGGCCGTCGGTGCCGGGGTGCTCATCTCCTCGCTTGCCTTCGAACTGATGCAGGAGGCATTTGAAAGCGGTGGCTTCGACGCGGCGGCCATCGGCCTCGTGCTCGGTGCGGTGCTCTTCTTCGGCGCCGACGTCGCGGTGCAAAGGCACGGCGGTAAGCACCGCAAGCGTTCGCAGGGGCAGCAGGAGGGGGGCTCGGCGACGGCGATCGCCATCGGCGCCCTGATGGACGGCATCCCCGAGTCGGTGGCGATCGGGGTGAGTCTCATCAAGGGGGGGAGCGTTGGCGTGGTGATGGTGGTCGCCGTCTTTCTCAGCAACATCCCGGAAGGGCTGTCGGCGGCGGCCGGCATGAAGAAGGCTGGGCACTCGGCGGCCTACATCTTCGGCCTGTGGAGCGCCGTGGTCGTCGTCTCCGCCCTGAGCTCCCTCTGCGGCTACCTCTTTCTCGCCGATGCCTCGGGTAACCTGATCGGCGGCATCCAGGCCTTCGCGGCAGGCGCCATCCTCACCATGCTGGCGAGCACCATGATGCCCGAGGCCTACGAGGAGGGTGGAGCTGTGGTGGGGCTCGTGACGACGCTCGGCTTTCTCGCCTCCTTTATCCTCAGCAAGCTGCAATAACCGGTCGCGGCGGGGGCGATTTCATTAGTCGTTGACTTTAACGGTGCAGTCGTTGAATATGCGGTGCAATCGCCCTGATGAGTAAGGAAAGGATCGAGGAACATGCCGACAGTACTGGTAATTGAGGACGAACGGGACCTGGCCGAACTGGTGGCCTTCCACCTGGAAAAGGAGGGGTACAGCTGCGTGATCGCGGAGGACGGCAGCCTCGGGCTCGCCGAGGCGAGGCGCCTAAGGCCCGACCTGATCCTTCTGGACCTGATGCTCCCGGGGATGATGGGGACCGAGGTCTGCCGCATCCTGAAGGGGGCGGAGCATACGGCGGGGATCCCGATCATCATGCTGACCGCCAAGGGAGAGGAGATCGACCGGGTGGTCGGCTTCGAGATGGGGGCGGACGACTACGTGGTGAAACCCTTCTCCACCCGCGAGCTGATGCTCCGGGTGCGTGCGGTGCTTAGGCGCAGCACGGAGCAGGGGACAAAGAGCGCAAACATATCGGTGGGGGGGCTTTACATCGACACCGAGGGGCACCGGGTCGAGGTGGCCGGCGAGGAGGTGACCCTCACCTCCACGGAGTTCAAGCTCCTCATGAATCTTGCCGAGCGCATCGGCCGCGTGCAGAGCCGTGAGCTTTTGCTGCAGAACGTCTGGGGGTACAGCTACGTCGGCGACACCCGCACCGTCGATACGCACATGACCCGCCTGCGCACGAAGCTAGGTAGCGCCGGGGAGATGATCAAGACGGTGCGCGGCTTCGGCTACAAGCTGGAGGAGGGATGAGAGGGGGCTTTCGCTGGAAGCTGATGGCGTCCTACCTGGCGCTCGTTCTTTTCCTCGGGGCCGGGCTCTACGTCTACCTCTCCGAGAGCCTCGAGAGCTCGATGACCCAGGCGACCCGCGAGCATCTTCAGGACCAGGCGCGTGCGGCGTCGCTCATGGCTTTGAAGGAAATAAAGGACCTTGACCGCGACGCCCCCCCCTTGACCGCCTCGCTTTCCCGGGCGATCCGCTCCCGCGTCACCGTGATCGCCGCCGACGGCCGTGTCGCCGCCGATTCCGAGGTCCCCCCCGCCGGCTGGGGGAGCATGGAAAACCACGGGCACCGTCCCGAGGTGGTGCAGGCGTTGAAGGACGGCATCGGCAGCTCGGTCCGTTACTCCGCCACCCTGCGCACCGACATGATCTACGTGGCCGCCTCCTTCGGCAAGGAAGGGGTGATCCGCCTCGCCCTGCCGCTTTCCGAGCTGGAGCTCGCCAAGGAGCGCCTGAGAAGAAGCTTGGGCGCAACCTTCGCCTTCGCCGTCCTTGCCTCGCTCCTCTTCTCCTACTTTCTTTCCAACATCAACTCGAGACGGCTGAGCCGGCTTGCCGCCGCGGCCAACCGCATCGGCCGGGGCGAATTCGGCACCCGCGTCGCCGTGCAGAGTAACGACGAGCTGGGCGAGCTCGCCCGCGTCATGAACGAGATGTCAGAGAAGATCGAGCGGCAACTCGAGGAGCTCTCCTCGGAAAAGGGGCGCCTGGACGCCATCCTCGAGGGGATGGGCGAGGGGGTGATGGTGACCGACCGCGACGCGGTGGTGACCCTGGTGAATCCCTCCTTTTGCGCTATGTTCGGCACGGGTCTGCAGGTGCTCGGCCGTCCCCTCTTGGAGATCAGCCGCCACCCGGACCTGCATGCGGCCTGCCGGGAGGTGCTCGCTCAAAGGCGCGAGCAGACCCAGGAGATCAACTTGGCCGGCGGGACCGAGACGCTGGTGCACTGGGTGCCGCTCTTGCAGGACGGGGCGCTCATGGGAGCCGTGGCGGTCTTCCACGACATAAGCGCGCTGAAAAGGGTGGAGCGCATCCGGCGCGACTTCGTGGCGAACGTCTCCCACGAGTTGAGGACGCCGGTCACCGTGATCAAGGGGTACGCCGAGACGCTCCTCTCCGGCGCGCTGGCGCAGGACCCGGAGCGCGGCGAGCGCTTCCTGCAGATCATCCTGAACCACGCCGAGCGCCTCTCGAGCCTCGTGCGCGACCTCCTTGCCCTCTCGGAACTCGAAAGCAGCGAAAG
This sequence comes from Geomonas ferrireducens, assembly GCF_004917065.1. Taxonomy (NCBI): domain Bacteria; kingdom Pseudomonadati; phylum Thermodesulfobacteriota; class Desulfuromonadia; order Geobacterales; family Geobacteraceae; genus Geomonas; species Geomonas ferrireducens. Next base: position 1,486,624 of record NZ_SSYA01000002.1, on the reverse strand, counting down.
GGCGCTGAACCTGCAGCGGGTGCCGGTCAAAGAGGCGGTCGAGCGGGCGCTGTTACTCGTGGCGCAGCGGGGCGAGGAGAAGGGGGTCACGCTCACCTGCCTGGAGGGGACCGCGTCGCCGGTAGTCCTCGCGGACCGCGCGAGGCTAGAACAGGTGCTCATCAACCTTCTGGACAACGCCATCAAGTACAGCGAACGGGGGGGGACGGTGAGCGTGGACGCGGCAGTCGAGGGGAAGCTCGTCCGCATCCTCGTGCGCGACAGCGGCATCGGCATTCCGGAGCAGGATCTCCCCCGGCTCTTCGAGCGCTTCTACCGGGTCGATGCGGCCAGAAGCCGCGACAACGGCGGCACCGGGCTCGGCCTTTCCATCGTGAAGCACATCGTGCAGGCGCACTGCGGGACGGTGAGCGTGGAGAGCGAGCAGGGGAGGGGATCGGTCTTCAGCTTTACCCTCCCGGCGGTGTGAGAGCTGGGTGAGATCGGGGTGAGCTGAAACGGGTCGGTCAGGGGGTGCCGCAGAAATCGCTGAGGTAGCCGCGGATGCGGTCCAACTGGTCCGCATTCTGGCCCGGTTCCTCGCGGATCAACTCCATGAGGAGCGCGATGCATTCGCTCCCCTCGGCGTCGTGGTCCACGAACTTGAGGCCGAAGAGCCCGTTCTGCCCGTGCACCACCTCGGTCCAGATCTGCAGAGGGGAGCGGGGCGCCGGGATCGGGTCCAGGTGGATGCGCAAGAGACAGCCGGTCCCGACGGCAAGGGACGGGAGGGTGCCGCCAAGGTGGATCAGGGCACCGTTGAAGGAGATGTTTTCCAGGCAGCCTTCATGGCTCTCTCCGCTGTGGAGCAACTCCACCTTTCTGGAAGATGGAGCCCTGTAGAACTGTCGCAACTCTGTCATTGGCAGCAAACCTCAGGCAACAGGATGACGGTGCTACTGTGAATCTTCGGAAAGATCAGAATGCTCTTTAGATAAATCGGCAACGCTGTCTTCGTCTGACTGTCAAACCTTCTTCCGGGGTGAGACCTTGGAGCATGCAACAGGTATTATGCCACGGTTTTTCCTGCTTTTGTAGTTATTAAATTGAAAGGCACTCTTTTTCGATCGGACAAACCATGTAGGAACAATTCCTACAAAGTTCTTGAATCTGGTCCGGCCATCTTGTATAAGTACCTTGGCCTGGACGGAAACGTACAACACCCTGCCCGGCCCCGCTCTTTACCCGCCTCACCCTCCGTGGCATCGTCTGCGGAGATCTCGAACCCGGATGATGTTCACATGCCGCTTAACCTAGAAGCAACTGTAGTCCGGAGCTACCGGTGATGGGAAACGCCGACCCAAGAGGAGGGCGTCGTCCGCGCTCCATCCTTTTCCCTCTCGTCTTTCTGCTTTTCACCTTCCTACTCGTTCGGCTGGACCTCATCCCCTTTCCCATACTTTATTTTTACAGCGCCGTGAGCCTCACGACCTTTCTCATCTACGCCGCCGACAAGCATGCGGCGCGCGGCAACCGGCGCAGGATCAGCGAGCGGACCCTGCACCTCGCTTCGCTTTTCGGGGGGTGGCCCGGCGCCGCGATGGCGCAGCGCCTGCTGCACCACAAGTCGCAGAAGGCGCCCTTTTTGCGCCTGTACCGTCTCACCGTGCTGTTGAACTGTGCCTGCCTGGTACTTACCGGCGTTTTGTGGGCGACGTGGCGCCTGCCGTAGGTAAGACTCCAGAGTTTTCCGTACCGTAATGAAGTTGCCCACGTGGAGGGAGCATGCCGTTTTCACACCTGGATAACACCGAATACGGGATGTTCTCCTTCCCGACCGGGGGGGGACAGCGTTCCATGTACCAGGAGCTGGTCAGCGTGAACCGTACGCTGCAGCAGAAGGTCGAGGAACTCAAGCGGGCACAAACACGTCTCATAGAGTACCGGAAGGCGGTCGAGTGCACCGGCGACATGATCTTCGTCTTCGACCGCGACTACCGCTACCTGATGGCCAACAGGGCCTATCTGGAGGCGCGCGGCAGCGTTTTCCCCGATGTGGTGGGGAAAACCCTCCCCGAGGTGATCGGCAGCGCCACCTTCGAGCGGATCAGGGCGCAGCTCGAGGTCTGCCTGGCCGGAGGGGAGGTGAGTTACGAGGACACCTACCACTATCCGGACAAGGGGTTGCGCAGCATTCTGGTCACCATGTCACCGATCCGCGACGATGCCGGGCGCGTCGACCGGGCGGCCTGCCTGATCAAGGACATCACCGAGAACAAGCTTCTCGAGGAGCAGTTGAGGCAATCCCAGAAGATGGAGGCGATCGGCACGCTGGCAGGCGGCATCGCCCACGACTTCAACAACATCCTCACCGTCATAGCCGGGTACGCTTCGCTCATCCAGTTAAACGGCGCGGGTAGCGAAGCCGCCTCCATGGCCAGGGAGATCATGATTTCGGCGGAGCGCGCCGCCGAGATGACCCGGAGCCTCCTTGCCTTCAGCCGCAAGCAGGAGGTGCATCTGGACGCCATGGACGTGAACCTCGTGGTCGGCGACCTGCACAAGAGCCTCTCCCGGCTGATCACCGAGGAGATCGAGCTGGTGGTGCGTCTTTGCGAGGCGCCGCTTTGCATCTGTGCCGACCGCAGGCAGGTGGAGCAGGTCCTCATCAACCTCGCGGTGAACGCACGCGACGCCATGCCCGGAGGCGGGGTGCTGAGCATCACGACGGCGACGGTGGAACTTCGGGACGAGGATCTGCCGCCCGGGAGCTACGCCGCGATCGTGGTCGCCGACAACGGGACCGGGATGGACAAGGAAGTGCAGGCGCGGGTCTTCGAGCCCTTCTTCACCACCAAGGAGGTGGGGAAGGGGACCGGCCTCGGCCTCTCCTCGAGCTACGGCATCATCAGGAAGCACAACGGACTGATCCGGGTCAACAGCGAGCCGGGCGCCGGCACCAGCTTCAGCATCTACCTCCCCCTTTGCGGTGCGCAAACGGAGCAGGGGACGGCGTCCGCCGCTTTTGCCAGGAGCACGGGGAGCGAGACCATCCTCCTCGTCGAGGACGACCGGACCGTCCGGGGGATGACGCAGATGCTCCTCGAGCAGCACGGCTACCGCGTGCTGGTGGCGAGGGAGGGTGAGGAGGCGCTGCGCGTGTTCGAGAAGGAGTCGGGCACGGTAAGGCTTCTGCTCACCGACGTGATCATGCCGCGACTAAACGGCAGGCTGCTTAGCGAGAAGGTAAGGCAGCTCGCCCCGGGGCTGCCGGTCATCTTCATGAGCGGCTACCCCGCCGACGTCATGTCGCAGAGCGGGCTTGCCGGCAGCGGGACCTATCTCCCAAAGCCGGTCAAACCGGACGAATTGCTCGGGACCATCCGGGAGACCCTGAACGGCTCATCCTTTCCCGCCTCCGCCTGACCCCCCCTTTGTAAAATATCCCCTGCATGCGGCGCGCTTTTTTCTCGGCTCGTCGCCTCTTCAAGACGTCAGGAAATTCGAAAAGCGGTCCCTTCCCGTCAAGCTTCGCACGAGCGGTCATGCAGTCACAACAGCCGAATGTACTGAATCCCGCTGCCTTTACTCTGTCATAGGACGAATCACCCTCAAGTTTTTCTCTCACTGTTGCAACCTCAATAGCAAAAGGTAAACTCATAACATCTCAAGTTGCTTCTGTGACTACCGATAAAACTTTTTGGGTTAACTCCTTATTCACATCCCACCCAAAACAGAGGAAGCACAATGAACTTGAGAAGGAAGGTTTACCTTACGGTAGTCATCGTCTTTGCCATTGCAACAACCGCCCTCGTGGCGGCCGCTTTCGTCAGTTCAGGCAACATCATGTCGCGCATGCTCGAGGACAAGATGGTCGTCCTCGCCAAGGACAACGCGGCCAACCTCAATATCTGGATCCAGGACAAACTCGCCGTGGTGGATGCCGGTGCGAAGGACCTGGCGCTTCATCACGGAAATCCCACATACGCGGCCAACGCGATCAAGACCCACAACGCCGCCGGCGGCTTCTCGAAGACGCACCCGGGCTTCGAGGACGGTAGCGTGATCTATTCGGACGACTGGAAGCCCCCCGCGGACTACGACCCGCGCAAGCGCCCCTGGTACGCCCAGGGGAAAACCGAGCAAAAGACCGGGGTGACCGACCCGTACATCGCGGCCTCCACCGGGAAGGCGATCATCACCTTCGTGAGCCCCATCCTCGATCAGGGTGCCCTGGTCGGCGTTTACGGCTCCGACGTGAACCTCGACTTCGTCACCAAGACGGTGCTGGGTCTCAAGTTCGGCTCCTCCGGGTACGCCTTTTTGAGCGACGGCAAGGGGAAGATCCTCGCCCATCCGGCCGAAGGGCTCGCGATGAAGAAGAAGCTGCAGGAGCTCTCCCCCGACTTCGCCGGGATCGAGGGGCGCTTCTCCGGCGGGGAGACGGGGCAGTTCACCTACCGCTACCAGGGAAAGCAGAAGATGATGTCTTACGCCCGCGTTCCCTCGACCGGGTGGTATCTCTGCGTCACCGCGGACCGTGACGAGGTCGCGGCCCCTGTGCGCCGCCAGTTCTTCGTCCTCGCCATGATCGGCGCTGCCTTCCTGGTGGCCGGCCTTTTCGTGGTGGTCCTGGTGCTGAAAAGACTGCTCGCCCCGCTGGGCCTTTTGTGCGAGCGCGTGGCCGAGCTGGCCGACGGGGAAGGGGACTTGACCCGCACCATCGAGGTGGGAAGCCGCAGCGACGAGATCGGCGAGCTGGCCGGCAGGCTGAACCGGTTCATCGCCAGCATGCGCACCATCATCCTCGAGATCGCCGCTTCGGCGCATCGGCTTTCGGGGGGCGTGGAGCGCCTGAACGCTACCGCCGGTTCCATCTCCGGCGCCGCAGAGGCGGCCGCGGCCCAGACCGTCGGGGTCGCCACGGCGGCCGAGGAGATGGCCGCAACTGCGACAGACATAGCGCGCAACTGCCACCTCGCCGCGCAAAGTTCCAAGGTGGCCACCGTGACCGCCCAGGAGGGATTCACGGTGCTCACCGCGACCCTTGCCGGGATCAGGGAGCGCGGCGAGCAGACCCGGAACAACGCCGGGGCGATCTCGTCCCTCGGGCAGAGAAGCGAACAGATCGGCGCCATCGTCGCCACCATCGAGGATATCGCCGACCAGACGAACCTCCTCGCCTTGAACGCGGCCATCGAGGCGGCCCGGGCGGGAGAGCAGGGACGCGGCTTCGCCGTCGTCGCCGACGAGGTGCGGGCGCTCGCCGAGCGGACCACGCGCGCCACCAAGGAGATCGGCGAGATGATCCGGACCATGCAGGCGGAGACCCGCGAGGCGATCTCGTCGATGGAGCAGGGTGTGCAGCAGACCGAGCGCGGGGTCGATGAGGCCGTGCGTCTCGAGGAGGCGCTGCACCGCATCCTGGGGCAGGTGGACGAAGTCACCGCACAGGTGAACCAGATCGCCACGGCGGCCGAGGAGCAGACCGCGACCACCGGCGAGATTTCCTCCAGCATCCACCTCGTGACCAACGTGGTGCAGCAGACCGCCCACGGGGCACACGAAAGCGAAGGGACCGCCGGGGAGTTGACCGAGGTCGCCCACGGCCTGGAGCGCATCGTGGGTAGGTTCAAACTGTAAGGAAATTCCGGCAAAAATTGACTTTGGTCAAATATTTTCCCGACCGTTTCGTGCATGAATACCAGCGCCTCCGTCTGGAGGCGCTGCAATGAGGTGTCTAGAGGGATCACTCCCCATAAACCCTGAAAAAGGAGGAAACATGCTCAAGAAGAATCTGGCTGTGACGGCGGCAGTAGCAGGAGCCATCGCGCTTCTGTCCATCCCCGCCCTGACCGTGGCTGCGAAGGGCAAGCCGGTGCAGGTCGCTAACGACGGCAGGGCCAAGTGCTACGACTGTCATGACGAGGTGAAGGCGCTCAAGGAGGGGAGCAAGCACGCGAAGCTCTCCTGCAAGGTCTGTCATGACAAGCTCGACGCCCACATGAGCGACCCGGAAAAGAACAAGCCGGTCACCCTCATCGACGCCGCGCTCTGCGGCAAGTGCCACAAGAGTCAGTACGACAGCTTCTTCGAGGTGAACTACGAGGCTCCGGCGCGTAAGGAGAAGGGCACCCCCACCGGCCGCTCCCCGATGCAGGACAAGCTTCTCGCCGGGCACGGTTTCACCTTCGAGCATGACGAGCCGCGCGGCCACGCCTTCATGGTCATCGACCAGTTCGCCGTGGACCGCTTCCAGGGGGGGCGCTTCCAGTTCAAGGAGGGGTGGAAAGGGGTCACCTCGACCGGCAAGACCTGGGACGTGTTGACCGACACCGGGAAGAAGCTCCCGGAAACCGCCATGGCGGGTAACGCCACCTGCATCCAGTGCAAGACCTCGGATCACCTCCTCAAGTGGAAGTTCATGGGAGACAAGGACCCGCGCGCCAAGTGGGACCGCAGCTCCAACGTCGTCGACGTGGCCAAGGACACCAACAACCCGCTCGGCTGCGTGCACTGCCACGACCCGCACGGCACCCAGCCGCGCGTGGTGCGCGACGCCCTGATCCAGGCCATAGAGAAGGACCCGAAGGGTAACATCTTCGCCAAAAACGGCGCCACCGACCTGAAGGTGATCGACTTCCGCGGCTTCAGGAAGATCGGCGTGATGCAGAAAACCGACTCCCGCATGATGTGTGCGCAGTGCCATGTCGAGTACAACTGCAACGCGGGCACCCAGTGGAGCGACGGCAAGCCGGTCAAGTACGACGATATCCGCACCAACCACTTCCCGCTGAAGAACTCGCTGCAGTTGTTAAAGCACTACCAGGAGCTGAACTTCTTCGACTTCAAGCACGCCATCACCGGCGCGCGCCTGATCAAGTTCCAGCACCCGGAGACGGAGACCTACGCGGGGAGCGTGCACGACAAGGCGGGCGTTCAGTGCCACCAGTGCCACATGCCCAAACATAAGGGTAAGGACGGCAAGATGTTCTCCACCCACGGTGTCATCCGTCCGAAGAATCACGTGAAGGAGGCATGCCTTGGCTGCCATCCGAAGGACAGCGTGGCGAAGAAGGCTTACGAGATCGACGCGGTGCAGAACTACGTGAAAGGCAAGATGCGCAAGGCCGAGTACTGGCTCGGTCAGCTGATCGACACCTACGCCGCGGCGCAGAGGATGGGGGTCTCCCCGGCCGTTCTCGACGAGGCGCGCGCGAAGCATGAGGAAGCGCACGTCCTCTGGGAGTACTGGACCGCGGAGAATTCCGACGGCTTCCACAACCCCGACCTCGCCCGCGAGTCGCTCACCGGTTCCATCGCCGCCTCCAAGGCCGGCGTGAAGATCCTGAACGACGCCATGACCGTGGCGAAGAAGGACGAGCCGAAGAAGTAAGCGAAGCTCGGCAGCTCAGAAACGAAAAAGCCCCGTCTCCCTTGTGGAGGCGGGGCTTTTTTAGTCACTGTGGCCCCGAAGCGTCGCTGATGGCGTTACGCTCCCCCCTTTGCGAAGGGGGGACGGGGGGGATTTGCTTTTATCTTTGTTTTTCATCTGTTCATCTACTAAACGCAGTGTCCGCGATGGCTGTGGCAGCAGGCGTTATACAGTCAGACCAAGGCAAATCCCCTCTGTCCCCCCTTCGCAAAGGGGGGGACGTTAGGCTCTTGCATCGCTCGAGTGCGAGGGGACTCCTGTTTACGTAATTGCCTGAAAAACCATGCAAAGGGCAGCCTTGATCCCGCGCCTGCCTTTGAAGGGGTACGCAAGAGGCGCCTGCATCCTTGTCACGCGTCGAGCGCCTCGCGTACCCGGCGGGCGAGCTCGGTCGCCTTGAACGGCTTGCCGATGAAGCGGACGTCGTCATCCATGACGCCGTGATGCCCGATGACGTCCGCCGTGTAACCTGACATGTAGAGGCACTTGATGCCGGGGCGCCGGGCGGCGAGCTCGCGGGAGAGGTCGCGCCCGTTCATTTGCTTCATGATCACGTCGGTCAAAAGCAGGTGGATCTCCCCCTCCCATCGCTCCGCCGCGGACAGGGCCTCGACCGGGGAGCGCGCCGCCAGCACCCGGTACCCCTTATGTTCGAGCAGGTCCCGCGCCATGCCGAGGATGCTCGGCTCGTCCTCCACGAGTAGGATGGTCTCCGCCCCCCCCGCGTCGTGCCTTGTGGCTGCGGCGTGGGAAACCTTCGCCTCCTCGCGGCAGCGCGGCAGGTAGATGGTGAAGCGCGTCCCCCGTCCGGCGCTGCTCTCGACCTCGATGAAGCCGCCGTTTTGCCGCGTGATGCCGTACACCGTCGAGAGCCCGAGCCCGGTCCCCTTTCCCAGCTCCTTGGTGGTGAAGAAGGGGTCGAAGATCTGCCTGAGCGTTTCCTGGTCCATGCCGCAGCCGTTGTCGCGCACGGCAAGATACACATACTCGCCCGGGAGGATCTCCCGGTCGCCTCTTCCCGCGCCGACGGTCTCGGTACCCGTTTCGATCCTGATCTCACCGTAATCGGCGATGGCGTCGCGCGCGTTGATGCACAGGTTGGCTATGATCTGGTCCGCCTGCGTCGGGTCGATCTTCACGCGGCACGGTTCCTCGGACTCCCGCCAGGTGAGGTGGATGTGCTCCCCGATGAGCCTTCTGAGCATCTTGAACATGTCCCGAACCGTCTCGTTCAGGTCGAGCACCCTCGGCGTGACCGGCTGCTGGCGCGCGAAGGCGAGGAGCTGATGGGTGAGGCCGGCGGAGCGCTCGGCCGCCCGGGCGATCTGTTGCAGCATGGGGTAAAGCGGGTCCGACGCATCGAGCGCCTCGAGCCCCATGTCGGCATATGCCATGATGACGGTGAGCTGGTTGTTGAAGTCATGGGCCACCCCGCCGGCGAGCCTCCCCACCGATTCCATCTTCTGCGCCTGCTGCAGCCGCGCTTCCAGTTCCGCCTTCGCCTCTTCGGCAAGCTTCAGCTCGGTCACGTCGGTGACGAGGACGAAAAAGCCGCGCGTCGCTCCGTCGACCACGTCGGGGATGTAGTGGGCCCAGGTGTGGCCGACGCGGCCGTCGGTTCTGGTGAGCGTCCTCTCGAAATGCTGCACCTCCCCGGTGAGAGCCCGCAGCAGGTAAGGCTCGTTCTGTTTGTAAAGCTCCTCCCCCAGCAGCTCCTGGATGCTCATCCCGAGCATCTCTTCTGACCTTCTGCCGAACCACTGCAGGTAAGCCTGGTTGGCGAAACGGCAGCGCAGCTCGCGGTCCCAGTAACCGACCATCCCGGGGATGTTGTCGGTGATGGCGCGCAGGAAACGCTCGCTCGCGGTAAGGGCATCCTCTTTTTGCTTCCGCTCGGTGACGTCGCGGGCCACATGCACGCACGAAGTGACGCGCCCGGCGTCGTCGCGGATGGGGGAGGCGGTCACGCTGAAGGTGCGCTGCAGCCATTTTTCTTCGAATTCCGCCTGCTGCACCGTCCCCGATGCCATGGCGAGCGCCCCGGGGCAGCCGGGTGGGAGCGTGTCGGAGCTGTGCATCACCTCGTAGCACTTCTTCCCAACCAGGTCGCGCGGGTGGACTCCGAGGAGATCGCCGGTGGCGCGGTTAACCCGCTTGATGCAGTGGTCTTCGCCGATGATGGTGATGAGGTCGGGGACGGCGTCGAAAGTCTGTTCCCAGTCTCGTTTCGCCCGTTCGACCACGGCGCAAAGCCGTTGCAATTCCTCGTTGTGTGGTGAATTTGCCATAGTCTTCCTGTCTTGATGTGTGAGCCGGCATAGATACTGTTCGGCAATAGTCTCCATTAATTTAAGCTGAAAAACGCCGCGCAGCAGGTTGCTTGCTGTATCGGCAAAAAAAGTAACGCTTGGTGATCAATAGGCTATACATCGGGAGGGGTGGGGGAGATGCCGTCAAGGTAAGTGGCCGTATTATACTAGAACGGGCGCCTTCGACAGAAGGCGCCCGTTCTTTTTCGCAGCCGGAAACGGTTTCCTATTTCTGGTTTATCGCGCCGAGGCGCCAGGGGTTGTTGCCGACCGGCCTCGTGAAGGTCCAGTATTCCTCGAACTTGACCGGCTCGGTCTTGCTCCCGGCGACCACGGTGCCGTTTTCATCGGTCGTGTAGTCGAGGAGGTTCGCGTAGATGAGGGTGGTGATGTAATCCTGACCCGCCTCCTGCCACACCTCGGCCAGCTCCACGCTGCGCACCGCGATGTTTTCCAGCCGGTTCACACGCCCTTCGCGCAACAGCCGCTCGATGTCCTCCTTGAAGACCCCTTGCATTTCAGGCGTAAGCAGCGGGGAGAGTACCTGCAGGTCACGGTTCATCCAGCCACCCTGGATCCTGAAGAAGTTGTCCATGACGAGGTCCTTGAAGCGGTTCTCGTCAAAGCCCGCGTCCATCTGGCGCAGATGGGAAAGACCGGTCTGCACGTCGCCACGCGCCGGCTCCTCGACATGGTAAGAGGCCGGGATGGGCTGTCCCCCGTACCCTTGCTGGCGATCGTACCCGAAGCCGCCCGGCACGCTGGCAAGCGGCGTCTCGCTGCGGCGCCTTTTCACCATGCGGTAGATGAGGTAGGCGATACCGGCCAGAAGCACGATTTCGAAGAGGCCGATCCCGCCGCCGCCGAATCCCGGGCCGCCGGCCCCGGCCATGCCCCTGAAGAGCATGCCGCCTAAAAGACCGCCTGCGATGCCGCCCGCCATGCTGCGCAGAAAGCCGCCGCCTGCCGAGGGCTGCTGCATACCGCCGGGCATGGGGGAGGGGGAGTACTGCTGCTGGTAGGGGGCGGACTGCTGGTACGAGGAAGCGGGCGCGGAATAGCTGCGGGAACCGCGGCTACCCGTGGAACGCCCGCCGCCGGCGCGGGCATGGGCGCTGGTCTCCAGCACCGTCGCGCTCAGCATGAGGACTGCGGCGAATACTGCGAAGGCTTGGGCGAGTTTTCGTTTCATCTTGTGTTGTCTCCTTGGTGGTTGTTGCAGAAAGGTCAGTTCTAATTCCCGGCGAGCACCAGGGACGGGCGCGATCCCCTGTTCGCCGTACCGGAGCGCCCGCGTCCCTTGGCGAGCCAGAAACCTATCGCCTCGCGCACGAGGTCGGACACGTTCAGCGACGTGGCCCTGGTAAGTCGCTCCAGTAGGCGTTTCTCCTGGTCGCTCACCCTGAGCGATACCACGTTTTTGAGGACCGGCGTACCCTTTTTCGGGGTCTCCTTCTTCTTTCTCATCGTTTTTCTTTTTGCTGCCGTCGCATATTGTTGTTTTTGTTCGAGGTGCATTTTTTTCTCTCCTTACGGGTAATTGCCCGTTTCAAGAGGCGCCGCTACAGCACCGCTGCGCCAGTTCATGGTAAAAAAAAAGACCTTTACCCATGGCGATTGACTCGCTACAGGTAAAGGTCTTGCTGTTTTCTAAAAGATTATCCTCGGGTCCGGGTGTTGCCACCGTCTTGACGAACCAGAGGTCGGCCATTTCTCCGGCCGATAGCTACTCCCCTTTACAGGCTGTGATAATAATAACGCCCCGCTTTCCTGTCAACCCATTTCTTCAATTTTTCGTAAACGCCGCAGTTGCATTTGAGCGTCTTAATCTTTCCTTCTTTTGCTATACAATTGTCCCCGGGCGCGAGCCCGGGCATCCAGACCACACTGCCTCACAGGGAGTCGGACATGACCAGAGCCGCCACCAGCGTGATGCGCTACGCGCGATTCTTCACCCTCGCCGGGGTCAGGAGGGTCCTCGATTACGGCGCGGGGCTGTTGCGTAACTCCATTTACCTCGCGGAGCATGGGTTCCAGGTGTACGCCGCGGACCTCCCGGACCAGATCAAGGCGCTCTCTCTGCATCCCGGGGCAGCCAGGCTCGCAGGGCTTCTGTCCGTCAGGGAACTGCCGCAGACGGCACTCGGCGTGGATCTTGTGCTCTCGACCTACGTCTTCAACATCATCGCGACCCGAGAGAAGAGGGGAGAGTACCTGGAGAACGTGGTGCGCAACCTGAAACCAGGCGGGTTTTTCCTTATCGAGGTCAACAGAAATAGCGAAGAAACGCCCTGCACGTCGGTGCTGCGCCATTATCCCGACTGCGACGGCCGGGGAAAAAGCTACCGCAGCGACGACCTCGACCGGTTGCTCGGTCCTCTCAATTTCCACAGGATCTGTCATTACTACAGCAGTCATGCCCTTGCCGCAGTATATCGGCACCGATGATCACATGAACTTGGAGCGTGCCAAGGCTATTAACTGCGCGCCATGAGGATATTTTGTCATTGCAAAGTGGAAATTGCTGTAGAAACATGCTAAATGAATGTGGCGGCTGATCATGAAGCGGGGGTGTGCATGGCTATAAAGGACGTCAGGATACTTATCGTGGACGACGAGCTTTTTTTTCGTCAGGTGCTGCGCTCCTTGCTGGAGCAGATCGGCTTCACCGTGGTCGGAGAAGCGGCGACCGGTGACGAGGCGCTGCAGCAGTACAAAGCCCTGCGGCCGCACATCGTGATCATGGACATCTACATGCCCGACAAAAACGGCATCGATGCCACCAAGGAACTGGTCGCCACAGATCCCAACGCCCGTGTGCTCGTCGCCAGCGCCTCCGACTTCGACAGCGATATCCAGGCCGCCCTGGACGCCGGAGCGAAGGGGAACCTGATGAAGCCCTTCGTCCCCAAGGAGATCTACGAAACGATCCGCAAGGTGCTCACCGGAAAGTAGGGGGGGCGCGGAAGGGCCATGGGAGCGGCGCCACGAAAACCACCAGCTTTCGAAGCTTTTCGCGCCGCTGCAAAAATATTCTCGCATGACGGATTTTTTGGGTTGACTGGGTAGGTCTGTTTTGCTATAAAACGGTCTCTCGTTGAGCGGGAATAACTCAGTGGTAGAGTGCAACCTTGCCAAGGTTGAAGTCGCGGGTTCGAACCCCGTTTCCCGCTCCAAAAATTTCAGACCCCGGTGGCCACGACGGCTTCCGGGGTTTTTTCGTTTGGCACCGTTTCGCACCAAATCTCACGCTTCAAAAGGATTCCGATGACAACCCTGCCCAAATGTCCCTCTTGCAGTTCCGCATACACCTATGAAGACGGCGCGCTCTACGTTTGCCCCGAGTGCGGCAACGAATGGCCCCAGGCCGAGGCCGAGAGCGCGGAAACCGACAGCGTGGTCCGTGACGCCTTCGGTAATGTGCTCCAGGACGGCGACTCGGTCACCGTGATCAAGGACCTGAAGATCAAGGGCTCCTCCTCCGTGGTTAAGGTCGGCACCAAGGTGCGCAACATCCGTCTCGTCGACGGCGACCACGACATAGACTGCAAGATCGACGGCATCGGCGCCATGCAGTTGAAGTCCGAGTACGTGAAGAAGGCTTGACCGTCAGCACGACTACAACCAAACTTGGCGTCCCACCTAAAGCCCCGGCATACATGAACCCCATGCAGCCGGGGCTTTGTTTGTCCACCTTGCTGAAGGGGCATGCCACGAGCCGCACGCCACTCAATAGATCACCACCGTCCCTCTGATCTCCTCTGACTTCTTGAAAATATCGTTTTGCGCAGTTCACAGCCTGGGAGCCCACCAGGATTGATGGGTTAGCAAAATTAATTAGTAAAATGTAGCATTAAAATCATTGACGCGGATGTTGATGTGACGCATATGAACGGAGTAGTAAAAAAATTTCATAAGGGAATGTTTCGGTGGCTTGTAATTAAATACGCAGTCACTCACAAAACAGGAGAGAATCACCATGCTAAAAATGCTATTAGCTGTTCTTGCAGGTCTGGTGTTTGCCACGTCCTTTGCCAATGCTGGACCGAATATTATCAACTACCAGGGAACGCTGTTCAACAAAGACGGCAGCAAGGCCAACGGCTCAGTTAACATGGTTTTCAGTGCCTACAGTTCGGCAACCGGTAGCAGTCCTCTCTGGACAGAAACTTGGAGTGCTGCCGCAACACCGTCGAATCCTGTGATTGTGACCAATGGAAGTTTCAACGTGATGTTGGGCGCCGTGAACCCATTTCCGACTTCTTTCTTTTCGGAACACCAGAATACGTATCTCGGGATAAAGATCGGTACCGATTCGGAGATGCTTCCCCGCCAGCAGTTCGCCAGCGTTGGATATGCTTTTTCTGCGGTTAATGCATTGTCAGCCGTAAACGGAGTACCGAAGGGAGGGGTCATCATGTGGAGCGGGGCAGTAACGGCCATTCCTGACGGTTGGGCGCTGTGCGATGGTACAAACGGGACACCTGATTTAAAGGACAGATTCATTGTGGGCGCGGGTAAAGGTTATGTAACAGGTGCGACCGGCGGAGAGACTGCACATATTTTAACCATAGGCGAAATGCCTAACCATAACCATAGCGGAGCAACGGGAAACGATAGTCCTGACCATATCCACTATGACGCAGGACATACCCATATTCAGAATAAATTTGATTCAAGTGGTGGCGTAACACAAGTTGGTGGCGGGAGCGGAAGCGGGACGAATATAACAAATACTTCAACTCAACCCGGTTTTGCGAGTATTGGTGGTGCAAGCACAAGGCATACACATATGATTTCCGCAGAAGGTGGTGGCGCGCCTCACAACAACCTTCCCCCATACTACGCCCTGGCCTTCATCATGAAACTGTAATCGAAAAAAGAGGCGCATCATGACGAAATACCTTTTCTATGTCGTGGTTGTAGCACTCATGTATTTGCCGCATGAAACCAGCGCTGCCACAACTCTGCCGTATGACTATGACGCCAACGGCAACATGATTCGCGGCGAAGGGAAGTACTATGAGTACAATGACGTGAACCAACTTGTGAAGATACGGCAGGGAGATGCCAATGGGCCGGTGATGGCCGAATATTTTTACGATTACAACGGTCAGCGGGTTAAGAAGGTCGAAAATGGCGTAACCACCTATTACATCGGCAAGCATTACGAGACGCAGGTATCCGATTTCGGCAAAACTAGAACTGACGCAAGCTATTACTTTGCCAATGGTGAACGGGTGGCGAAGAAAGACCAGTCAGGGACGCTTTCCTACTACCATTCCGATCATCTGGGCGGCACCAATGCCATGACCAATACCAGCGGGAATCTCGTAGAGCGAACCAAGTATTATCCCTTTGGCGAAATACGGGAGGGGGGAAGTGAGAAATATTCGTATACCGGCAAGGAAAAGGATAAACTGACGGATTGGTATTACTATGAGGCAAGGTTCTACAATCCGCAGATCAAGCATTTTACGCAGGTCGACAATATAGAACCAAACTATTACAAGCCACAAGATTTAAACAAATTTTCATATGTTGTAAATAACGCAGTGGCAAATATTGACCCCGACGGCCATAGCTTTATGGGGTTTGCATCAGAATTAGCACAGGGAGGATTAAAATTTGCGGGGATTTTTGTTAACGCAGGCATGGCTAGTGTATCCTTCGTTGAAGGAGACTATGCTGATTCTTTGTCTAACACGATAGAATCAATTGATTCATTCAATGAATCAACAAAGCACTTTTCAGCAGCAGTACTAAATGGTGTAAGAAATAAGGATATTAAATCTGATGACATTGAAGATACCGCTTTATTTGCAACTGCAGGATGGAAAAAAGCCAAAGTTGCCAATAATTTATATTCAATAAAAGGACTATTAAATAAATCGTCATACAAATCTTTATCATACCTTAAAGATTATAAAAGTTTAGGTAAAAACATAAATAAGTCATTTTTATATGTAAAGAATACAAAGCAGTACTATTCACTGTTAAAACAATATATTGAATCAGAAAAATACGCAAACAAACAAAGGCGGAAATAAATTGAAAACATTATATCGCCTCATTATTTTCGTAATAATTACAACTTTACAAGTTGTTATATCATATGCAGATGACCTAGACCCTCACTACAAGTTCTCCGGCGTCCAGGCCCCTGTCAGCCCGTACAAAAACACCAAGAGCGCGTTTCAGACAGATCTTTTCTCCGGCAGCTTCGGCTACAACTACAACATAGAAGTGCCGCCGGGGACGAACGGTCTGACGCCGAAGCTGGCCATCGGATACAACAGCCATTCCGCCAAGGGGAAGGCCGGATGGGTGGGGGGCGGTTGGGATATCCCGCAAAGTTTTATCCAGCGAGATATCAAGCATACTCGGAAGGACACAGGCGATGACACCTTTGAACTGTATCTGGACGGTGCCAAGCATGATCTGGTAGCAACTGGACCAAACCAATATCATACAAAAGTCGAGTCTTATCTGAAAATCGTGTGGCAGGAAGGGAGCAAGTTCAACCAATATGGCGGTTACTGGCTAGTCACTTCAAAGGATGGTACGCAGTATCGATTTGGCTACACCGCCGACTCTGAAAACATGCTGTCTTCCACGGATGCCAGCTTTACCCCCTATGTCAGCTGCTGGAGGCTCGACAGCATAAGTGATTCAAACGGCAACGACATCTATTACACCTATTCCGAAAATCCCACCCCCAACGACCGGGGCGCGGCCTACCTGAGCAAGATTGAATACAACGACGACAAAAAGCGGTCCATTGAGTTTATCTTGGAAGACAGCGACAAACCCGATGCCTACCTGACCATCGAGCAGGGCTCGGAAACGCGCGAGGCTCGACGCCTGAGCGAAATACAGGTGAAGGTGAATGGCAGTCTGGTTCGCAAGTATAAGCTGGGGTATGGCCTAAACGAGGTCCAGAACCGCTCTTTGCTGACCTCAATTACTCAGTACGGCGCCGATGGAGTGACGGCGCTGCCGCCTGTGATGTTTCAATATAAGGGGCTGGACAAGGGATTTAGCAACCCAATTAATTGGACATCGCCAGGAGGCAGATGGATTCGCAAGGTTACCGATCCAGCAACAAGTAACGATATAGTGACTGACACGTTCGACGTGAATGGTGATGGACTCCCGGACTTGATAGATTACGACGGATACAATGCCCGATGGAATATCTGGCTCAATACGGCAAAGACAGGCTTTGCCTCTACTAACATTCAATGGGGCGTACCAAAGTGGTCAATTCGTGACACAAATATATACATTCTAAACCAACAAGCGCCGGACACAAAAAGTCTTCCGATAGACATAAACCGTGATGGTTACGTGGATTTCCTTTACGCAGACGGCCATTCGAATATCGAAATCATGCTTAATGACGGCAACGGTTTTGTGCGTGCTCCTGATATAATGACAAGTCTTCGGAAAGTATGGATGCGCAACGTACAGAGACCTGATGGTGTTGCCGCCAATGTTGAGCAGGATGTTTTCGACATGAATGGCGACGGCCTGCCGGATATAGTGGAAAAAATTACCGACTACACCTGGCAGGTCTGGCGTAATACAGGAAGCACCTTTGTCGACGATGGTACATGGTGGGTCCCCCACCAGACGGGTTGGGTGGAGGATTTTACTAGAGACTCAAAGCTTCAGGTCGGTCATTTCGACGTTAACGGAGACGGACTACCCGATATCGTTAATCCGAGGAAGGACGGAAATGGCGGTAGCCTGTGGCAGGTCTATTTGAATACCGGCAGCAATTTTATCCCAGCCGGTGAATGGTATGCGGGGATCGATTCAGACCTGATAAACGATATCGATACCTCTCAGAACGTTGAGCGTGATTTTTTCGACATCAACGGAGATGGGTTGCCTGATATTGTCAAGGGTGACGGAACGGTTTGGCTGAATACGGGCAAGGGGTTTACTGTTCCTATACAGTGGCCGATGCCATTCAACGATGGCGATGTGCGCGATGTGGATAAGGATACTGGGAACGTTCAGCGGGATATGCTTGATATGGATGGCGATGGCCTCCCCGATGTTGTGGCCAGTTACTCTGGCAACTGGCAAGTTTACCCCAACAAGTCTGGCCAGGCCGATCTCTTGGAGAAAGTAACCGACACTCTCGGCGGAACCATCCTGGTCAGTTATTCGCCTTCCATGAAGTTTGACAACACCCGGCTTCCCTTCAACTACTGGGTCGTAACCTCAAGCACCACCAATAACGGTGTTAGCGGACCACATGCTCTAACGGCCACGACGAATTATTCATATGCCCAAGGGCTTTACGATTTTCCGACCCGTGAGTTCCGGGGATTCGGCCAGGTGACCGAAACCAGGGGCGATGGCTCGAAAGTTATTCACACCTATCATCAGGATGAGGCACGGAAGGGGAAAGAGACTGGTACAGAAGTCAGGAACAGTGCAGATGCTCTGTTTGCCAAAACTCAGAACACGTGGAATAGCGATAGCGCCAATTCCGTATATACGAGCAACCTTTCCGCTACCGATCAGTACATCCATGATGGCACGCTGGCCAACCCCAAAACGGTCAGAAAGGAATACCTGACTTATGACCCGTACGGGAATGCCGCTCTGGAAGTCAACTACGGTGATACATCCGTAACCGGAGATGAAACCTACACATACCGGGAATTTGCCTACAATACTGATCTTTGGATCGTCGATAAACCAAAACATACCTATGTCAGTGCCGCAGCTGGAGGAACAAAACTTCGAGAAAGCTGGTTTTATTATGATGGTTCTTCGTTGCTCGACAATCCACCGGTAAAAGGGAATTTGACCAAGGAAGAGCATTACTCCAACAGCGGAGCGAATCCTGTCTCCAGCTATTATTATGACATCTTCGGCAACCGGACGCAGGCAACTGATGCCGAAGGGCGTGTCACAAGCGTTAGTTACGACCCAACGTTCAACACTTTCCCGGTACAGACAAAAAATGCCAAAGGGCAGGTTAGCAGCAAAGCATTCAATCCGGCCAACGGTGAGGTGACGCAGGAAACCGACGCGAACGGCTACACCACCAAATACCTCTTCGATACCTTCCAACGTAAAATAAAAGAGATAAAACCGTACGACAGTGAAAGTTATCCCACCACGCAGATAAAGTATTTCCTCGACGGCGTCATCCCGAAGAGCGTTGTGGTTTCCAAGCGCGAGACATCTGGAAACAGTGGAACTCTGGACACAGTTCAGTTTATCGACGGTTTTGGCAGCCTTATCCAGACCAAGTCAGAATATGGTAGCGGATTGAACGGGGCTGCGGTTGATGTCTTCTACGATAAATTGGGGCGAGTTGCAAAGCAGTCTAACCCATATCTGGTTGATTCAAGCCTGAATTACAGTTTGCCGGATACTACGAAGCCGGGTGTCTCATACGGCTATGATGTTCTTGGCAGACCGACACTCATCACCAATCCGGATGGCACCCAGGTTAGTCGCGTTTTCGACCACTGGAAGGTCACTGAAACCGATGAAAACGGACATGTGAAAGCGTATTTGTTCGATATCAGCCAACGGCTCAAGCAGGTGGTGGAAAACAACCTCGGTGCTGCCTATACCACCAATTATCTTTACAATCCTCTTGGTGAACTGAGCCAGATAACCGATCATTTGGGAAACCTGACGCAAATCTCGTATGATGCATTGGGACGGAAGACGCAAATGATCGATCCGGACCTTGGAACATGGCGTTACGGTTATGATCGGGTGGGCAATCTTGTTTCCCAGACCGACAACAAAGGCGTTACCACTCGGATAAAGTACGATGAGCTTGACAGGAAGGCCTACGTCGATTATCCGAACAGCCCGGATATTGTGTTTGTCTATGACCAAGCTGTCCTAGGCACACTTTCCCAAGTCGCAGACGCCGCTGGAACGGTCAGCTATTCCTACGATCAGCGTTTGCGGAAAACCCAGGAAGATCGGCGGATGGATGGAGTCACTTGGACCACCAAATGGGGATATGACTCACTCGACCGTGTGACCAGCCAGAACTATCCTGATGGTCAGATGGTTGCCTACAACTACAATACCCAAGGGAAGTTGGACAGCATTCCGGGCATTGTGACCAAATTGGACTACAATCCGGCAGGCCAAGTGACACTAAAGAGTTTTGCCAACGGCAAGAGTTCTTCATACAGCTTTAATGCGACCAATCAGCGTCTCACCGCTATTGTGACTGCCGGAATACAGAACCTTGCTTATAGTTACGACAATGTCGGTAATATAAAGACCATCTCCGATGGTGTCGCTAGCAAAACCGAAACCTTTGGCTATGACGACCTAGACCGGTTGACCTCTGCCGGGGACAGCGGCTACAGCGCTACTTATCAGTACAACGCCATCGGCAACATGCTTTCATCCACTCTCAATAACAGCACGACTACATACAGCTACTATAGTGGTGCGTCTGGAGTTCGACCCCACGCAGTAGCTAGTATGACTGTAGCGTCACCATCAGTCGGCTCTCTTGATCTGCTAGAACAGGTTAGTGGTAAAACATATACCACAACTGGTGGCATTGTTCTGAATAACGTGTGTTATGGTAGTCCGACCAGCTACATGGCCAGTGAGAGCCCAGCATTTACCGGGGCATCATGGCAGCCGTACAGCGCCACCCCTACATTTACCCTCAGCAGTGGCTATGGGAATAAAACGGTATACTTTAAGGTTAGGAACCCAGATGGTGAGTCTGCAGTACGAAGCAGCACCATTGTCTATTATCTTGACAGCAACGGGGCCGGAGTTCCCGATGTGATGCTTGCTCAGTGGGCGCAAAAGAACGGAATTAATACCAACCTCCCGGGATTCGCACAACAGGACCCAGATCAAGACGGTCTGAACAACTTGCAGGAATTCCTCAATAATACCAGCCCATTGAAGACTGATAGCAATGCCAATGGGTGGAGCGACCTAGATGAAGTCTATGCGTATCATTCAGATCCGATCCTTTCAGTTCCAACCAACATCCATCCCTGCACAAGCGACAACTATGTTATCTCGAAGAGTTTCTTTGCCCTTGGCGGGGGGGGGGTGTCCTCTGGGTCTGTATCAATAAATGCCATTATTGGTCAACAGTTCCAGGAGACACAACTGTCAACTACAACCCCCGTTTACCTTGATACTTATAGTGTTTCCTTTGTAGCCTCGCCTGGAGGGGCCATCAGCGGACAGTTAAACCAGACTGTCATAGTAGGGGAAAATTCAAGTGAAGTAGTTGCAGTTCCGTACTCTGGATACCATTTTGTCAACTGGAGTGGTTCCAATGGCTTCGTTACAACAGGAAATAACCCATTGGTCGTCAATAAGATAGTTTCAGGTATGACAATAACAGCAAATTTTGCGTCCGGTGCCATAAACGGGACCTGCGGTATGAGTAGTGGTGCTATCTTTGTTTCTAAGCCTATAGGTGATTTTTGTTCTTCTGGGACTCCTTCAATACTTTATGGCTCGGGACCTTGGATTTGGATTTGTAAGGGCAGTAATGGTGGGGTCGACGCGAGCTGTACGGCATACAAACTGTCAGGTAGCACAATAACTGGTGGGGACTGTGACGGCAACGGCACCGTCAGCATTTCGGAGATGCAATCGGCTATCAACATGTTCCTGCGGATAAAGGCTCCACTTGTTTGTGTTGATACGGACAATAATGGTTCAGTTAATATTTTTGAGCTTAGGAGAGTAATTGACTCCTATTTAGGTGTTGGACCTTGAGTGTGTTTCATAGATTTGATCTACTAGTGTAGCTGCACCCGGATTTACAGTGACACTTGGCTGTACTGAGACAGGTAACCAGAAGAACTAACAGGCGAAAATGGATGCATACCAAGTCGTCCCGAAAAGTGTGTGAAACGGCGTGCAAAAATGGTGTAATCGGCATCCAAAATTGATCCACCTCAGCAACCTTATCCATACTCTCCGGGAGCTTACCAGAGAGGGGAGATTCCCAAGGAGATGCTGAACCTGGAAACCAACCTTAAAGTCCGTAAATCCCGTTCGTAGACAGAGGGGATTCATGAGACTAAATCAGTGGGTATCATGAAGCTAGATATCGTCGCGATAGCAGCGGTGGTAATGACAATAGGGGGCGGCATCAACCCTCTCTTAGCGGCTACCACCTTGACGTGGGACAGCGGAGGGACGTTGTTAATATTTTCACTTTTGCTCTACTTGCCCCACCAAATGTAAATATATCAACAACGTCCCCCACTGCCTTCATTTCATCAATCAATCTGATTATCCTCGGGTACATCGCATTTACCACCACATGTTGCCAGGTGAAGGAATGATTAGTTTAAGGAGGACCAGATGAAGAGCCTGCAGTACCACTTTTTCCGAGTAATAATGAAGCTTTCAAAGGCTACTTATGACTGGGGCGCACCCATTGAGAAGCAGAGGGCTCTGGTGGAGAAAAATGCAGGCTTCATAAAAGCGCCTGAGGAATTGACCGTTGACCGGACGGCTGTCGGCGGGGTTGCTGGGGAATGGCTTCGCATGCCGGGTGCAGATGAAGATCGCGTGCTCCTCCACTTCCACGGTGGCGGCTATTCCATGTGTTCGTGCATCACGCACCGGGGGATGGTGGCGCGTCTTGCCGGGGCTTGCGGTGTGCGGGCGTTTCTCCCCGAATACCGATTGGCGCCGGAAAACCCGTTTCCCGCTCCCGTCGAGGATGCCTTGGCCGCCTACCGCGGGCTTCTACAGGAGGGGATTTCGCCACAGGACATAATCATTTCCGGAGACTCGGCCGGCGGGGGGCTGGCAGCGGTAACACTCATTTCCCTGCGGGATGGGGGAGAGCCGCTTCCGTCCTTAGCTATCCTGTTTTCGCCATGGACGGACCTGGCGCTAACGGGGGAGTCGCTCACCACCAGGGCCAAGGCAGACCCGTGGCTTGTTCGCCGGGCTACGGAGATACAGGCAGCCCGGTATTGCGGAGACAACGACCCGCGCAACCCGCTCATCTCCCCCCTCTATGCCGATCTGCGGGGGCTCCCGCCGATCCTGATACAGGTGGGGGAAGACGAGATCGTTCTCAGCGATTCCACCCGCCTTGCGGCGCGGGCGCGGGAGGCGGGGGTGGATGTCTCCCTGGATATCTGGCCAGGAATGTGGCACGTCTGGCAATGCCTTGCCCCGAAGATGCCGGAGGCGAGCCGGGCGATCGAGGCTGCAGGGAGATATGTCCAGAGCGCAATGGTCACTCAAGCCGGACGATCGAACACTATTGCGCAATGAAAGGAGTAAGGGCAGGGGGGACAGTGGTAAGTTGTGTAAGTTGCCCCACTGCCAAGGTGCGCAACATTCGCCTCGTCGACGGCGACCATGACATCGACTGCAAGATCGACGGCATCGGCGCCATGCAGTTGAAGTCCGAGTACGTGAAGAAGGCCTGACCGTCAGCACGACTACAACCAAACTTGGCGTCCCACCTAAAGCCCCGCCTTGCATGAACCCCACGCAGCCGGGGCTTTGTTTGTCCCCTCCCTTGCCGGGTCCACGCGCCGTGGCGAGATCTCTAGATCTCGGTGTCTCTTATTAAAAATGCAGCGTCTTTTCAAACCTCAATCCCAGCCCCGTGTTCGTCAACCTAACCACCTTGGCATTTATGCCGATGGTGGGAGTGCCGTTGATGGTGAGCGCGACCACGTCGTTTACGTGCATCCTGGAAGCCACCGTCACAAAGGCACCATCGACGCTGACATTCTCCACTTCCCCCTCAATATCGTGATTATCCCAATGGATGTATGCCTTCGCGCGAAAGGCAAGTCTGGCAGAAGATCTTTTCTCTATGTCCACGGCCGCCTCCTTCATTTGAGATGTACCCAAGGCATTAGAGCTAGCCCAAAGCCAACTGATACTATTTTACGTGGAAAGTGTACGGCGGGGAAGATACTATACAAGGTTCCATAGTTGTAACCATTCGTGCCGCCAGTCCGGTCGGGAGGTCGGCACCAAGGTGCGCAACATCCGTCTCGTAGACGGCGACCACGACATAGACTGCAAGATCGACGGCATCGGCGCCATGCAGTTGAAGTCCGAATACGTCATGAAAGCCTGATGTCACGACGCTTCATCGCAAGCCCCGGTTTCACCTTCATCGTCTTCGGATGAGGAATCGGTAGGGGGATCTTCACAGGTATACCCGAAGTAAAGCATCCCGTACGCCTCCTGGACTTCCTCCGCGGTCCGTGTCCTTCCTCCCCCGAGAGGGAGGGGCTTCCATGCTAGCAGTGAGCGCAACTCCCGCGTCACGTCTTTGAGTGTCAATTCCCGTCGCTCTTCGCTGTAATCGAAGCAGTACCACTTTCTTGCCGGCCTTGTGGATACGATTGCACTGAACGGGAAGGGGGCGGACAACTCGTTGGTGCCGAAATCATACAACGCCGCTTTCTGTTTGATAGCGATCATGACGGTGTTCGTGGTCGGAGATACCCCGAGGATTCTGTGGTTCATCTTGAAAAAGAAGCACCCGGGCGATTCGGGGAATTCGGTGTAGTCGTCGAACTTGAAGTCCACCCTCTTCAGCATGTGACTGTAGAAGTAGTAGATGTGCCTGTTCTCTTCGTCGACCTCCCAGATATCAGGTGTCATCCCCATGATGAAGTCGTAGGTAAGGTTTCTTGTGCAGATTCTCGTTTCGTCTGTTGCGCCTATGATGAACCTGTCCGGTGCGCTGGAAAGGCGCTTACTGTATATCACGGGCTCGTCTTTTATCTGCACGGTGTCCGCCATGCCGTTTCTGCTCCTCACGCGCATCCGCCCGATTTTCCCTGGCCTCGAGCCGTCCTCGTACTTTATGTTCAGGTAGTAGTCGGTCTCTCTATCGCTGCTCAGGTAGATGTCGACAACGGTGGCCCCTTCTTCAAGCAAAAAGGCTTCTGAGAGATCGAAGATTGCGGTGATGGCGCATTTTGAACCGGTGAGCTCGGCACGGACGACGTAGTTCTCATCACTAATGCCTCTGAATAGGAAAACGCCTTTCGCTGGAAGCGCATCGACTAGATGCCCTCCGCTCAGGTAGATGGAATCGAATCTCGCGGCGCTCATCTCGTGCAGGTCGACGAGGATGAAATAGTTCTTTCCTGTCAAAAAGATGTGGCGGTCCGTGGATCCTCTGTAGGCGAGTGCCGGTTCCGACGTCAGGTCGACCGGCATATCGTTGGAAAAATTCAGAGTCAAGCCGCTCCTCTCGATCTTCAACAGTTTCGCGACTTCATCGTCGACCTTTTTCAGCGAAGCCT
Organism: Geomonas ferrireducens; assembly: GCF_004917065.1. Lineage (NCBI taxonomy): Bacteria > Pseudomonadati > Thermodesulfobacteriota > Desulfuromonadia > Geobacterales > Geobacteraceae > Geomonas > Geomonas ferrireducens. The sequence continues at coordinate 1,461,608 of NZ_SSYA01000002.1, read as the reverse complement.
CGTCGGCTATGTGTTCGCGCAGTATGGAGGCCCTCTGAAGGTTTCCGAACAGTCTGCATATCCCATACGCATTTACAAGCACATCCCCGTCGGGTTCCGCCTCTAACAGGGACTGGCGTTCCCGCATTGCTTTTAGGTGTCCGTTTCGCTCCTCTTCGGGGAGAACCGACATCCTCTTCCTGATCCGGTTGAAGATAGTGCCGATCCGCACCGCGTCCGCATCTTCACTTTGCGCCTGTTCCAGTAGAAGTGCGATTTCGCTTCTCGCCGCTTCCTGTTCGCGCTCAAGCATCATGCGGTACGGTTCCGCGAATTCCGGGCAGTGCCCGAAGTAGTCCCTGATCTCCTCCATGATCTCGAAACATCCTTCCAGTTTCCCCGTCTCAAACGCCGACTTCGCCTCCACGAACCTGAGCCAGGCCTCCCGCGCGCTCTTTCCGGAAACTTTCTGGAGTCGCCTGTTCTGGTGTAAGACCGAGAAATAAGGCGAGACGCCGCAGGCTTCGCGGTACGCTTCGGGGTGATCGTCCTGGCGTGAGAGCCAGTCGATGATGTCGTAGCATTCCTGCCATTTCCGCGTCTCAGCTTCCTTGCGGAGCGTTTCCAGCCTGCTCTCAACCTGGCCCCTCTTTATGGACGCTTTTTCCGCCGCGATCAAACCTGCGATCCTTTCCTGGGCCTTCGTGTCATGTTCCTGCAGCGTTTCCAACAGCTCCAGCCTCTTCGGGCCGGGCTCGCTCATCTCCAACCGCCGCCAGAGCGCGGCCAGTTTCTCCGCCTCCCTTTTCGCGGCGGCCATGGCGATGATCTCGCGGGGCCTTTGCAGCGAGGGACACCGCCCTAGTGCCTCACGGCTCTGCGCCTCGGCCTGCTCCATGTCGTTCAGGGTCAGCGCCTCCTCGGCCCTTTGCACCCAGGGCTGTGCTTCCCGGCGCATCGCCGTCTCGACGCTGCTCATCAAGGCGGCGTGGTCGACGACGAAGCCTTCCTTTTCGTCCGCCTCTTTCAGAAGATGCCATGCGTGAGCGAGGTTGCCGTCCTTGAAGGAGATGTCGGCGTAGGCGCAAAGGGCATTCTTGCCGAGGTCGGCGGCGTGGAGGCCGTCGAAGAGGGCACGGGCCTCCTGGGTCATGCCGTTACGGTGGTAGGCGAGGGCGATGAGTTCCCTTACCGCCGTGTCCCTCAACACGGGTATGGGCTGCGCCAGCAGTGTCCGGATGGCGGCTGTGTAGGCCCCCATATCCTCCAACAGCATCGTCGCTGCCCTGAGGAGGGCGGGGAGGTGCCGGTTGCTCTCTATCCGGATGTCGCAAAGGAGCCTTTCTGCCTGCGAGTAGTCGAATTCATCGAGGAGTCGTTGCGCCTGCCTGACTACATCCATTGGGGAGGCGGCCGTCTCTGCCGTCGCTTTATCTTTCCGGAGGGACTACGCCTGCGGTTTCGCTTCGGGGACGGCGACCGTGCGCAGGGCGTTCTCAGAAAAGGCACCCATTACCGCATGACAGGCGTCGATAGAAGGAAGAGTGTTGTGCTTTATCAGCACGATGTCCGGTGCGCAAGGGTGAGGGGCTAGGTGGAAGGCTTCCCCGTAATTTTCCAACAACAGATTCTGGAGTGCGTTCTTAAGGCGGTACCCTCGTTCCCGGTCCTCGTCATGAAGCTGAAGGCGGGTAGGGTTCACCCTCTTGATCAGGCTGATCAGTTCCGTTGACGAAGGTAAGCGCGAAGATGAAAGCAGATTCTCGGCCTCTGCGACGTGCAGCTCCCAAGTCATGGCCCCCCCTTACGATGCAAGATTAAAACTATTTTAGTTTATTGTAAAAGGGGACTGCTGCAAGTGGGAAGCAGCGATCGGCGGGGGGAGGGAGGTAGTCCAACTGTGTCGGGTTGAAATGTGAAGTTGTTAATGTAGTATGGTTGCCCCAGGGGATGCCGCCACCAACCAACCTCGAAGGAGGGCAAATATGACAGCAGCCATGTTAGCAAGTCTCGTCCTCAATTACGACCACCTGTCCGACCCCAAGTATCTGCTGAAAGTTGGGGTGATCATCCAAGCCACCAAAGGGAACCCAGAATTCGGGGTTTTCCCCGAGCACGGGTCGCCGGAAAAACTTGAGGAGAAATACAATCAACTCAAGATCGCCTTTGAGGGCGCCCAGGACAAAAGCCGTAGTATGATCAAGCTGCGTAATGCCACCCGGAAAGAGACCGATGGGATCCTCTACACCATGGGGCACCATATCCAATCTCATTGCCAGGGGAACGAAGAATCGTTAAGGAAAAGTGGGTATGAGCTGAGAATACCGCGGGGTGCCGGCTCCGCCCGTACCTTGCACCCCCCCGCGCAGCCTTCAGGTTGGGTGGTGGAGCAGGGGGCGTCGACGCAGCTCAAGTTCAAAGTGCCACCTACCAGGGGAGCGGTGTTCTGCGAGATCTGGTGCACCGAGGGAGACCCCTCGATTGAGGAGAACTGGCAATACAAAGGCGGATTCCCCGAATTCGAAGGGGTCCTCACTGGTTTCAAGACGGGAGCCAGGTACTCCCTTAGAGCGAGATTAGTAGGTAAGGCGGGAGCTAGCGACTGGACAAACACCATCAGCATCGTGGTCGAGTAGCGCCGGAAACAGAACCTCTGGCGTATCCCCAAAAGCTCCCCCTCTCTTAAAGGGAGGGGGAGAAAATTAAACCATGAAACCAACTGATGCCCGTCTTTACCGGCTGATTTCTAGCTTTCTCCGCTAACCTGCGTCTTTATCCGTTAACCTGCGTTTTTGTCCGCTAACCTGCGTCTTTATCCACTAACCTGCGTCTTTATCCACTAACCTGCGTCTTTGTCCACTAACCTGCATCTTTGTCCACTAACCTGCGTCTTTATCCACTAACCTGCGTCTTTGTCCACTAACCTGCGTCTTTGTCCACTAACCTGCATCTTTGTCCACTAACCTGCATCTTTGTCCACTAACCTGCGTCTTTGTCCGCTAACCTGCGTCTTTGTCAGCAAACTTGCGTCTTTGTCTACTAACTTGCGTCTTTGTCCGCTGACTTCCGTCTTTATCATTAAAACAACGCTGGGTGCGACTTTCCACGTTCCTCGTTGAGCAGGCTGCCATCATGTCTGCAGAGGGAGCCGCGAAGACGAAATGGGTGCAATCATCCCCTCCGGGCCCCGGCCAGCCGATACGTGGTCCAGATGAGACAGTTTGGAATGGAAAAGAGACGTTTACCTTGACGAAATGCATCAAACTCTTGCCAAAGAGTAAAGAATCCTTTACCTTTGCGGCGCAATTAGACTCACGCGCGGCTTGTCCTTCTCAAGCATGGAGAAAATCATGGGCATATTCAGCAGGATGTTCGGAAACGAAGATAATAAGACCGCGACGAAGGTCGTCGATGCCAACTTCATCACCACGCTGGCGATGCATGTGCGCGGCGAGCTGGAGCCCGCGCTGGCTTCCTACCAGGCCATGACGGAAAGGGACGCGAACGACTTCCTGGCCCTTTTCTTCACGGCTGCCGCCAAGGCCGACAGCGGTGCTGTCGAGGAGGCGGTGCAGGGGCTGCGTACCCTGAGTGCCCGCATCGCAGAGAACGGCGAGAGCATCTCCCGCACCATCGCCATGGAACTCGCCAACCTGCTGCACGAAGACGTCGTCACGGTGCGGGTGGGCGATGTCACCGCGCTGCTCGTCTCGTTCGGCGATCTCCTGAAAAGGGAGGGGTTCGTAAAGGAAAGCGCCGTATGCTTCGAGATCGCCGTTGGGCTTGCGCCGGATAACGCGCACATGCTGCATAAGCTTGGTGACACGCTGCATGACCTGCGCATCTACGACTACGCCGAGTCGGTACTTAAAGAGGCGATCAAACACGCGCCGCACCACTTCGGCGCTCTTTACACCTACGCGGTTCTTTTGCAGGACCTCGGACGCAACGACGAGGCCCTGACTCTTTACGAACAGGCGGTCAGGCTGGTTCCCTCCCACGTGAACTGCCATTGCAACTATGGTGCGGCCCTGCTTCGGGCGGACCGTATCGACGAGGCCATGGAGCATCTGAACACCGCCCTCAGGCTCGACCCGGAGGCGCCGCTCGTGAAGGTGAACCTGGGCTATGTCTACCTGTTGAAGGACGATTTGGAGACGGCGCGGAAGATGTTCACGGACGCCCTCGCGCTGAACGACAGGCTCGCACCGGCCTACTACGGCCTTGCCTCTACGGAGCGGGCGCTCGGGAGCGACGTTGCCGTAGTACGCGCGCTCTACGAGAAGGCGATCGAGGCCAACCCCTCCATCGCCGAAGCACATCTTGCCCTGGCGAACCTCCTGGCGAGCCTCGGCGACGAGCAGGCGGTAGCGCACTACGCGACCGCTCTGCAGCTGAACTCGACCCTGCCGAACCTGCGCCGAGATTTCGGGCAGGCCTGTTTGCAGCTGGGGCGCAGGGAAGAGGCGCTTGAGCTTTTGAAAATGGCGGTGATGCTGGACCCTGATGATGCCGTGGCGCGTGAGTTGCTCGCCCGGGCGGAGGCAACCCCGGCAGAAAACTAGGTCGTTACGTAGCGGAAGACCATCGCGATTAATTTTTAATGTAATGATATCGAGGAGGTGTGTGATGTATCGCTTGCTGTTAGCGCTTGTGGCAGTATCTCTTCTGGTGCGCCCAGCGCTCGCTTCCGAGCCTGCGGCGGCGGAAACTCCCGCGGTGAAAGTGGCGTCGGTGGACGCTGCGACGCTTGCGCAGGAGCCGGCCAAAGAGGTAAAAGACGCAAGCAGTGCCCCCGTGGACACGACGAGGGAGCAGTACAGGATGTGTCTTGAGTCCGAAGCGAAGATTAAGGCGCTGCGCAAGGGGCTCGAGGCAGACATCGCGCGCAACAAGGCCCAGCTCGCGGAAGTATCGAAGCGCTCGGCGTCGCTTCAGGAACAGAGAAAAAAGCTGCTCGAGGCGAAGGAGTCCAAGGTCGGCCCCTTCAACCGCCTGAGCGAGGAGCACAACAAGCTGGTGCAGGCGGCCCGCAAGGATGTGGAAAAGCTGAAGGCGCAATGGGCCACCTTCAACACAACCGTCACCGAGCACAACAAGAGCTGCTCAAGTATCATCATTACGGCCGAGGACCGCGACGAGGTAATGAAGGCGCGTTCCACCGTGGCAGGCCGCTAGTTTACCGGGAGGGGAGATCCCTCCCGGCGCTTTCCCCCGATGAGGTCCCGACTTTAGAAGGGTCTCCATATTTAACGTGCTTCTATTGACTTTGGTCAATGCATGTCCCTGCTTCCTGCCACAAGCTGTACCGTTGACACTTTTCCGCGGCCGATGCGGGTGGCCGGATAGGAGGGGGGATGGACCATGCTCGGAGGCAGGCTCACTTCACGACACCTCAGCTGTTGACCATCTACAAATGGGGACTCGCGGCCGGCTGGACCCTGGTCATCGCGACCCTTTTGGTATTCACCTACCACCATGAAATGTCGCAGGCCGCCGAAACGGCCCGCACCCAGGCCAGAAGCAACTTCCAGCGCGACCTGGTCTACCGGCACTGGAACGCCGCTTCCGGGTCGGTGTACGTGCCGGTTTGCGACCGTATCCAGCCCAACCCATACCTCTCCGGGATCCCCGAGAGGGACGTGGTCACCACCTCCGGTCGCCACCTCACCCTGGTAAACCCCTCCTACATGAGCCGCCTGGTGTTCGATCTCGCCTCCGATTCGTTCGGCGTCAAGGGGCACATCACCAGTCTCACCCCGCTGCGTCCGGAAAACCGTGCCGATGACTGGGAGCGGGGCGCGCTGCTTGCCTTCGAGCGCGGCTCCGAGGAAGAGAGCACGGTGGTTCACATGGCGGGGGGAAGCTACCTGAGGCTGATGAGGCCGCTCAAGACCGAGAGGGCTTGCCTTAGGTGCCATGAAAAGCAGGGGTGCCGGTTGGGTGGGGTACGCGGCGGGCTCAGCGTCGCGGTTCCCATGGCCCCCTTGTGGGACATCGCCAAAAAGACCTACCAACTGAACGCCGCGAGTTTCCTGCTGCTGTGGGGGCTTGGCATGGCCGGCATCCATTTCGGGGCCGGCAGACTGCGTCTGGCCATCGCCGAGCGTGACCTTGCGCAGCGGCGCCTGATTGAAACGAACCGCGATCTCTCCTTCCGAAGCGGCGAACTGGCCGCCGCGAACCGCGATCTCGACGCCTTTTGTTCCACCGTTTCCCACGACCTGCGTTCCCCGCTTACCGCGGTGTCCGGGTATTGCCAGTTGTTGAAGGAGAGTCTTTCCGAAAACGCCCAAGACGCGCGGGCCTACACCGACGTGATCCTCGCCTCGACGGCGAAGATGGAGGGGCTGATCACGTCGCTGCTCAAGTTCGCGCGCATCGCGCGGAACGAACTCGTCCCCGCCGACGTCGATCTCACGTCCATCGCCGCAGACATGGCGGCCGAGCTCAGGGCACGCGAGCCGCAGCGGCAGGCGGTTTTCGTCATCGCCAACGGGCTGACGGCGCGCGGCGATGCCGGACTTTTGCGTGTCGTCTTGCAGAACCTGATGGAGAACGCCTGGAAGTACACCGGGTTGTGCCCGGAGGCGAGGATCGAGGTCGGGCTCGAGCGGCGCGACGACGGCGCCTTTTTCTTCGTCCGGGACAACGGCATCGGTTTCGACGAGGCCGAGGCCGCGCGGGTGTTCGAGGCGTTCCGGCGTCTTGAAAACGCGCAGCAGTTTGAGGGGACCGGTATCGGGCTTGCGACCGTCAAGCGGATCATAGAGCGCCACGGCGGCACGATCGACTGCAAGGCGAAGCCGGGTTACGGTGCTACCTTCTATTTTTCACTCCCCTAGTCGTCCCGGGAAAAACGGGGAGTCCTTTCGGAACAGGCGGATAATTCCCCGTGATTTGACCTCGGTCAAGGCGCCGCTGCGCCACGAAGCTATTATCGCTGTTACCAAAAGGTAACAGGAGGCAGCGTGACAGATGCAGCGGGGGGCACGGAGGGGATTTTCAGGGCGATACTGACCAGCATGGGCGAGGGGATCGTCTTCGCCGACCACACCAACACGATCGTCTGCGTCAACGCGGCAGCCGAGCAGATCCGCGGCATCGACGCCGCGAACTTCCTCGGGCGCGACCTTCTCTCCATACACCCACCACCCGCCCGTACCCGCATCGGCGCCCTCCTGGAGAGCCTGAGAGCAGGTACCCTCGCCTACCACACGCGTCCCCTGGAGATCAAGGGGCGCATCTTCGAGAACAGCTACTATCCGATCCGGGAAGGGGAGGACCGCTTCGTCGGAACCCTCATGGTGAGCCGCGACATCACCGAGCGGGAGCACCTGAAGGAGGAGAACTCGGAACTGCGCGACCAGCTTTTGAGCGAGGTCTCCTTCGGGGGACTCATCGGCCGCAGCGCGGTCATGCAGCCGGTCTTCCAGATGATCCGTTCCACGGCGCACCTTGATTCCACCATCCTGATCACCGGCGAGAGCGGTACGGGTAAGGAGCTTGTCGCCCGCGAGCTGCATGCGAAAAGCAGGCGCAGCGGAGCGCCATTGATCAAGGTGAACTGCGCCGCGCTCCCGGAGAGCCTGATCGAGTCGGAGCTCTTCGGCTACGAGAAGGGGGCCTTCACCGGTGCGCTCAGGGAGCGCAAAGGGAAGTTCGAGCAGGCACACCGCGGCACCCTTTTCCTGGACGAGATCGGCGAGCTGCCGCTTGCCGCCCAGGCGAAGCTTTTGCGCGTCTTGCAGGAGCGGACGGTGGAGAGGGTGGGGGGGAGCCGGGAAATCCTGGTGGACGTGCGCATCGTCGCCGCCACGAACCGCGACCTGCGCCAGGACGTGGCGGACGGCAAGTTCCGCGAGGACCTCTTCTACCGCCTGAACGTGATCCCGGTCGAGGTCCCTCCGCTGCGGGACCGGCTCGAGGACATCCTCCCCCTGGCGGGTCTTTTCCTGAAACGTTTCGGCAGGGAGATGGGGCGCCCGGCGCTCAGGCTCTCCCGGGAGGCGAAGGAGGTCCTGCTCGCGCACCGCTACCCCGGCAACGTGAGGGAGCTTAAAAACGCCATGGAACGTGCTTCCGCGCTCTGCAGCGGCGATACCCTCGGCGTCGAAGACCTTCCTCCCGAGTTGAGGGGGAGTGCGGAGGCGCCGGGAACTCAGCGCCCATCCCGGGCGGAAAAGGGATCGTTGCTCGCCGAGCGCCTGGACGACCGGGAGGCCGAGCTGATCGAGCAGGCGCTCGCGGCGGCGGGCGACAGCCGCACCGAGGCTGCCCGGCTTCTGGGGATCTCCCGCAAGACCCTCTGGAAGAAGATGAAGCGTTACCGCTAGGTAACGCCGTGTTACCCACCTGCAACGCCCCGACCGGGGCTCCCGCTGCGCATCCATCGCAACATCCGCATCTTACGAGAACGTGTCAGTTTGGCACGTTCGCTGCTCTTCTTACCGTATCCGTTACCCTCCTGCGGCCGCGCTGCCGGGGGAAAATCACAACGACAGGAGAACGTAATGAAGATGCTGCGAGGATGTCTCGTCACGGCAGTTGCGGGACTGGCACTGGCCGGATTCGGCTGCTCAGCGAAGAAGGTCGACGTCACCGATGCACGCCCGGCGATCGCCGATGGCGCCGTCGATCCGGCCGAGTGGGGCAAGCTCTACCCGAAACAGTACCAGCTCTGGAAACAGACCTCAGAACCGACCCCGGCAGGTAAGAGCAGGTACAAGAAGGGGTGGGATGTTGGGGAGGAAAACCCGGACAAGCTTGACGAGTACCCGTTCCTCGCGCTCCTTTACAACGGCTGGGCCTTCGGTTCCGAGTACAAGGAGCCGCGCGGCCATTACTACATGATTCAGGACCAGCTCGACGTCGACCCGGGGCGCTACAAGGCGGGGGGCTCCTGTCTGACCTGCAAGACCCCTTACGCTCCGGCGCTCGCGGGGCAGCTCGGCAGGGACTACTTTGCGAAACCCTACCAGGAGATTCGCGGCAAGATCCCAAAGGAGAACCAGACGCTGGGCGTTTCCTGCATCGACTGTCACGACAACCGCACCATGACCCTCAAGATCTCCCGCGGCTTCACCCTCGGCAAGGGGCTTGAGAAGCTCGGTGTGGACCAGTCCAAGCTCACCCAGCAGGATATGCGCACCCTGGCTTGCGCCCAGTGCCACGTCACCTACAGCATCCCGAAGGATGAGCACATGAAGTCGACCGACGTCTTCTTCCCGTGGGAGGGGAGCAAGTGGGGCGGCATCACCATCGAGAACATCATCAAGAAGCTTAGGAGCAACAAGCCGAGCGGCGAGTGGACCCAGAGCGTCACCGGCTTCAAGCTCGTCTTCATCCGCCACCCCGAGTTCGAGCTCTTCTCCAACAACAGCGTGCACTGGCAGGCGGGTGTGACCTGCGCCGACTGTCACATGCCCTCGACCGAGGTGAACGGGCAGAAGGTCTCCGACCACCGTATCATGAGCCCGCTGAAGAACGACCTGAAGGCCTGCAAGCAGTGCCACGAAGAGTCCCCCGAAAAGATGCGCGAGAAGGTCTACGCCATCCAGGACAAGGTCATGTCGCAGTACATCCGCGCCGGCTACGCCACGGCAACCGTCGCGAAACTCTTCGAGATGGCGAACAAGGCGCAGTCCTTCGGCAAGACCCCGGACCAGAAGCTTTACGCCGCGGCGAGGGACCACTACGAGGAGGCGTTCTACCGCGTCATCTTCATCGGCGCAGAGAACTCGATCGGCTTCCACAACCCGTCCGAGGCGCAGCGTGTGTTGACCGACGCCTCGACGCATGCGGCCGCCGCCGACAAGTTGTTGAGGGAGATGCTGGCGAAGGCCGGTGTGGACGTGCCGGCCAAGGTCGACCTTGAACTCACCAAGTACGTCAACAACCGTGGCGCGAAGAAGCTCATGTTCAAGCCCGAGAACGAGATCAAGGACCCCTTCGCGGGTAAATAACCCGCACTGCCGGGGGCAGGGGGAAACCCCTGCCCCTTTTTTTATCCCTTAAGGAGGAAAACACTTCATGAAACGACGCCTCTCGGTGGTGATGCGACGCAACGTCGCCATCCGCAAGAGACTGGCAAGGGTCCCGAGGCGGTGTCGCGCACCGATCAGGGGGGTACGGGCTCCGATGACACTGCGCTACGCCTTCTGGAGTTTTGTCAGCTCCTCCGCAGGGCTTTTGGCCATCGCGGAGGTGACGAGACTCCTCGGGCACCCGCTCCTCATCGGTTCGCTCGGCGCCTCGGCCGTGCTCCTCTTCGGGGCAAACGACTCGCCGCTCGCACAGCCGCGCAACCTGGTGGGGGGACATCTCCTCTCCGCGCTCGTTGCGGTGGGCGTGGTCGCTCTTTTGGGCTCGACACCGCTTACCATGTCGCTCGCGGTCGGGATCTCCATCTTTCTAATGAACCTTACCCACACCACGCACCCCCCCGGAGGCGCCACCGCGCTCATCGGCGTTCAGGGTGCTGCCGGTTTCGGTTTCGTGTTCCTTCCGGTGCTCACCGGGGTTTTGATCCTGCTGGCGGTCGCCTGCATGACCAACAACGTCGTTTACCACCGCTCCTACCCGCGTCACTGGTTGTAGTGCGATGACAGTCGGAAGAGTGGCGGCGCCCGTTTTCAAAACTTCTTCAAATTATTCGAATTTTATGGTAGTAGGATAACCGACACTGCTTTAATGTGAATTCTGACAGTTGCCGCAGAGGAAGGAGAATCCGGAGTGATAGCTAAGATCGTGGTGCGTTATGCCGACGGCAGGCTCGCCAAGGGGACTACCGAGGACCTGGCCGCCAACAAGGAGCTTTTCCACCTGACCGAAGCGGGAAGCGGGAAACGGCACGAAATCAACGTTGCGGAGCTGAAGGCGATCTTCTTCGTCAAGAGCTTCGAAGGAAGATCGGAGTACCAGGAGCGGCTGGACGTGGAACGGGTCGGCATGGGGAAGAAGATCCGGGTCTCCTTCAAGGACGGCGAAACCGTGGTCGGCTACACCCAGGGGTTTTCACCGGCGCGGGCGACCTTCATCGTCTTTCCCTGCGATCCGGACAGCAACAACGAGAAGGTGTTCGTGATGACCCAGGCAGCCAGTAACGTAGAATTCATCTAAAAAACGCTCCCTCGGCAGTGGCGTTCACGCACCTGCCGGGGGGCTTCCCCTCTTTTAATCACATGCCTATGCCCGAAAAAAACGCCTGTCCCTTCTGCACCCTCGACCCCGCCGAAATCCTCCTCGAGAACGACCATGCCATAGCCTTCTACGACCGTTTCCCGGTGACTCCCGGGCACGCCCTCGTCGTGCCCAGACGGCACGTGGACTCGTTCTTCGAGATAACGGGCGAAGAGCTGGCGGCGCTTTGGGAGTTGCTCGGGCGGGTACGCGAGCACCTCATCGCTAAGCGGAGCCCGGACGCCTTCAACGTAGGCATCAACGACGGCGTTGCAGCCGGGCAGACCGTGATGCATCTGCACATCCACCTGATCCCGAGGTACTCGGGGGACACCGAGGACCCAAGGGGCGGGGTGCGCTGGATCATGCCGGTCAAGGCGCCGTACTGGAAGAAGGGTTGACCTACCCTTGGGCGATTTGCCGGTAGAAATCTTCCGGGTCGCTCGTGGGACGGCGGCAGCTACGGTTCTCGCATAGATACGCCACCGCCTGATCCCCTTGCGCCTTCTTTCCCTCCAGAAGCGGCACGAGCCGCGCCGCCCGCTCGAAATCTTCCCCCTCGCATGTAATGATAGCCACCCGGTTCGGGACGAAGGCCCGCCTGAGCGCGGCGAGCAATGGGGCCGCGGCCTCGGGCCTGTCCCGCGGTGCTACGATCACGATTTCCTTGGGCGTTTGCCGCAGATAGTCCACCGCGAGCAGCATTTCGGAGAGGGCGGTCGGCGCGTTCTCGAGCTGCGTCGTGAAGGCGTCCAGCGCCCGGCGCGCCCCTTCGAGCAAGGCGGCGTCGCCGGTCATCGTGTGCAGCCGCAGGAGGTTCATCACCATCACCGAGTTTCCCGAGGGAACCACCCCGTCGTACGCCGGTTTCTCCCTGGAGATGAGCGCCTCGTGGCGCGGGCCGGTCATGTAGAAGCCCCCTCGTTCCCTGTCCTCGAAATCCTCCCGCACCGCTGCCGTGAGCTCGAGCGCCCGCTCGATCCAGCGCGGATTGCCCCCCGCCTCGAAAAGGTCGATGAGCGCCGCGATGAAAAAGGCGTAGTCGTCGAGGAACCCTTCACCTTTCGCCTGACCTTCCTGAAAACTGTGGCTCAGCCGGCCGTTGCCGGTCATCTGCTCGAGCACGAATCCGGCCCCCTTTTCCGCGTTCCGTACCAGTTCCGGGTTGTCCAGGAGCAACCCGCCGCGTGCGAAGGCGGAGATCGCGAGCCCGTTCCATGAGGCGAGGAGCTTCTCGTCCCGCAAGGGGAGCGGCCGCTTGTTGCGTGCGCGGTAGAGCGCCTCCCGGCAATCGGCCAGCGTCAACGCCAGCTCCTTCTCGGGAATCTTCAGCTCCCTGGCGAGTTCCGGGAGTTCCTTGTCCCTGTGCAGGATGCTGCGCCCTTCGAAGTTCCCACCCGCGGTCACCCCGAAGCAGTACGCAGCGAGGAGGCCGCGCTCCTTTCCAAGGCTTTCCTCAAGTTCGTCCGGGGTCCAGGTGAAATACGCCCCTTCTTCGCGATGCCCGTCGGCGTTCAGACTGTCCGCGTCGGTCGCGCTGTAAAAGGCGCCGCCGGGAGCGAGCATGTCGCGTTCCAGGTAGTGCAGGATGTCCCGCGCCACGGCGGCGAAGGCGTTATCCCCGGTTGCCTGGAATCCTTCGAGGTAGCTGAAGGTAAGGAGGGCGTTGTCGTAGAGCATCTTCTCGAAGTGCGGCACCTGCCACGCCGTGTCCGTGGCGTAGCGGTGAAAGCCGCCGCCGGCCTGATCGCAGATGCCGCCGGCGGCCATGCGCTTCAAGGTCAGTTCGACCATGGCGAGAAAGCTTTTGTCGCCGCTGTTTTTGTAGTGGCGCAGCAAAAGGCGCAGCGGCAGCGAGCTCGGGAACTTTGGAGCGCCGGTCAGCCCGCCGCTTCGTTCGTCGAAACGGTCCCGGTAGAGCGTCACCGCCCGCTCGAGGGAGAGCTCCTGCCGGGAGGGCTCCCCTTCCGGCGGGGCGAGCATGTTCCTGATCGCCTCGGTGAGCTGGAGTCCGGCGCGGGCGACGCGGTCCGGCGCGGCGTCGAAGCTCTCCCTGATGCGGCGTAAAAGGGACATAAAGCCGAGCCCGCCGGGGTAGTCTTCGGGTGGGAAGTAGGTGCCGCCGTAGAAGGGCCTGCGGTCGGGGGCCGTGAAGACGTTGAGCGGCCATCCCCCTTGCAGTCCCATGGCGTGCACCGCGGTCATGTAGACCGTGTCCACGTCGGGGCGCTCCTCGCGGTCCACCTTGATGGCGATGAAGTTGCGGTTCAGGTATTCCGCAATCGCTTCGTCCTCGAAGGAAAGTTCCTCCATGACGTGGCACCAGTGGCAGGTCGCGTAACCGATACTGACCAGCACCGGCCGGTTCAGCCGCTGCGCCAGTTCGAAAGCCTCGTCCCCCCAGGGAAACCAGTTCACCGGGTTGTGGGCGTGCTGCAAGAGGTAGGGGCTCGTCTCCAGGAAGAGGCGGTTCGTGTACTTAGCCCACCCGCCGGGAAGCAGGTGACGGGTGCGCGGGCGGTACGCTGGGGCCCGGCGCAGGCGCAGCAGCTCGATGGCCTCGAGCGGCGGGGTAGGGAGTTCCTCGGTTCCGGGAAGCGGCTGGTAATGATCGGCCAGGGTCGACATGGTCTCTTCTCCGTGCTGAATAGGTCAATGAGTCTTGAAACGTCGCTACCGGTTGCGGAGCACTCCTTGGCAAGGCCACAAAAGGATTAACTGTACCATGTTTTCACCCGGCGGAGGGGGGGCGCCGCAAAGAAGAATGGCTCTCACGGCCCCGCGAAGCGAATAGTGGCATTCGCCGGAAGAAGAATGCTTGACTTGGCTTTTGCACCGATGATATATGCGTGTATATGCACGCATACGAGAAGTGCGGCAAGGAGAGAGCCATGAAAGAGAATCGACGGGCGAGTGACAGGGCGAGCGTCTGCAACTGCGTCAACCTGCGCCGTGCCTCGCGCGCCATCACCAGGATCTACGACGATGCCCTGCAGCCTTCCGGCCTCAAGGTGACCCAGTATTCGGTTCTGGCCAACCTGTCGCGTGCGGGTGCGGTGAGCGTAAGCGCACTTGCCAGGATGCTCACGCTGGACAGGACCACGCTGGTCCGGAACCTCAAGGCGCTGGAGCAGGCGGGGTTCGTTGAGGGGGCTCCTTCGCCTGACCCGAGGGAGCGCGGGGTAAGCCTGAGTGAAACCGGGCGTGCCGCGGTGGCCAAGGCTCAGCCGTACTGGCTGCAGGCGCAGCAACTGATCGAAGAAAAGCTCGGCGCCGAAGGTGTGCGGCAACTGGGGGCACTGGCGCTTGCCCTGGAGGGAAGTGCCGGAAGCGATACGGCAGGCGATGAGCTTGGCGAGACCGGGTAAGGGGGGAGGTATGGCCGAAACGCGAAAACTTCACTACGCCTGGCTCATCATGGCGGTGACCTTCCTGACCCTGCTCGTCACGGCGGGGATCAGGTCCACGCCGGGGATCCTCATCGTCCCTCTCGAGCACGAGTTCGGCTGGTCACGGGCGACCATCTCGCTGGCCGTATCGGTGAACCTGCTTCTGTACGGGCTGATGGGTCCCTTCGCCGCCGCCTTCTTCGACAGGATCGGGGTGCGCAGGACCATGGCCGTTGCCCTCTTTCTCCTCGCCCTCGGGGTGAGCGCCACGACGCTGATGACGCGCCCGTGGCACATGGTGCTGATCTGGGGGGTGCTGGTCGGGTGTGGGGCCGGGATGACCGCCTACAGCCTGAGCGCCACCGTGGTGAACCGGTGGTTTCAAAAGTCCCAGGGGACGGTACTCGGGGTGCTGACCGCGAGTTCGGCGACCGGACAGCTCCTCTTCCTGCCGCTTTTAGCCCGGCTGTCGCACCACCACGGTTGGCGCTCCGCGGCCTTTGCAACCGCCGCCGCGGCCCTCGTGGTCTTCCCGCTGGTGCTTTTCATCATGCGCAACCACCCGCACGAGGTCGGAGTGTCACGCTACGGCGCCGAGGAGGAGGCGGCTCCCGCGCAACATGACCCGGGGGAAAACCCGTTCCGAGTAGCCATAGGAGGTCTGCAGCGCGGCATCCGCAGCACCGACTTCTGGCTCCTCGCCGGGAGCTTCTTCGTGTGCGGCGCGAGCACCAACGGCCTCATCGGCACGCACCTCGTTCCCGCCTGCGTCGATCACGGCATCCCGGAGGTTGCCGCCGCGGGACTCTTAGCCTTCATGGGGATCCTGGACCTTTTCGGCACCACCCTTTCCGGGTGGCTCTCCGACCGCTACAACAGCCGCTACCTCCTCTGCTGGTACTACGGGCTGCGCGGGCTGTCGCTTCTGGGGCTTCCCTTCGCCCTTTCCGGTCCGCAGTGGAGCCTCTCGGCCTTCGCGATCTTCTACGGGCTGGACTGGATCGCGACCGTTCCGCCCACGGTGCGTCTCACCGCCGAATCCTTCGGCAGGGAGAACGTCGGGGTGATGTTCGGCTGGATCTTCGCGAGCCACCAGGTGGGAGCAGCCCTCGCCGCGACCTTCGCCGGCACGGTGCGCACCTACCTGGGCGACTACATGGTTGCCTTCCTGCTCTCTGGGGTGATCTGCCTGCTTGCTGCTGGGCTGGTCCTGAGGATCAACGGGAGGAGGCTGCCCCGGCTCGCTCCCGAGGCAGCCTGACCGTCAACCGATCCGGGAGGACCTGCCGCAGTCCTGTATGGCGAAGAATAGCTGCGAGTGGCGGTTGGGGACGCGGTTGGGGAGCTCGCCGCGCTGGTGGCTGCGTCGCTGGGGACGTGACGTCGCCGCTGCGTCGTTGCGACATCCCCCTTTCAGGTACTCGGCGGTGATCACCCTGAATTCCCTGCGGGCGACCGTCAGCGCAGTTTCGAAAAGCCTGTACAGGCCTGGCTCCCTGAAGCATCGGCAGAAGGTGGCGTAAAGGTCGATGCTGAAGCGCTTGTCGAGCATGGCCTGGTGCAGGTGGTTGCCGGGGGGCGTCACCTTTTCCGCAAGGGTAGCAAGGCAAGACGGGGGCACCACCGGCTCATGCGCCGCGGCCTCCGACTCGGGAAGGGCCCTCAGCAGGGCCTCGATGCGCCGCGACTGTTCCTCCGCCAGCCGCTGAAAAAAGCTCCTGTGGCGATCGTCCGCCGCCATGGCGCCCCTTCGATACAGCGTCTCGCTCTTTCTTTCAACGCCCACCACCAGCCTGACCGCCTCCGCCAGTAGTTCTTTCATCGCTTTCTCTCCCGCTGCGGCGTCCTTGCGCCGCCGGCAAAACTGCTCCTCTCTGAAAGATTGGTCATTTTTAACCACGGCAATGCTAGCCTCGCTGGCAACTGCAGTCAATCGGGTTAATATTAATGCGGAAGAGCGGCGGCACACATGAGAAGGCTGACCTTGCCCAAGCGGTTATGGCATTTTGAGCGGGACCTGTGCTATGTTGTCGCCTTGTGTCGCGATTTTTGATTTGCAAGGGAAGTGCAGATGACGATTAGATGGTACCCCGGCCACATGAGCAAGGCGCTCGAACAGATCTCGGAACTGGTCCGCAAGATAGACCTGATCATAGAGGTGCTCGATGCCCGCCTCCCTTATTCCAGCTCCAACCACCTGCTGGAGCAGGTGCGCCGGAACAAGCCCTGTATCAAGGTGCTGAACAAGAACGACCTCGCCGACCCCGCCGTCACAAAGGCGTGGGTGCAGCATTTCCAGAAGAGCGCCGGCGTGCGCGCCCTGCCGCTTGTCGCGAAGAACATCCCGGAGACGAAAAGCCTCGTCAAGCTGTGCAAGCAGCTCGTGCCGCACCGCGGCAACCCCGGCTACCCGATCCGCACCATGGTGGTCGGCATACCAAACGTGGGCAAATCGACCCTCATCAACACGCTGGCGGGGAGGAGCATCGCCAAGGTGGGGGACCGCCCGGCGGTGACCATGCGCCCGCAGCAGATCCCTCTCAACAACGGCATCCTCATCTTCGATACCCCGGGGCTGCTCTGGCCGGTGATGAACGACCAGGGGGGCGCCTATCGGTTGGCCGCCAGCGGGGCCATCGGCGCCAACGCCCTCGACTACACAAACGTCGGCGTCTTCGCCGCTGCGTACATGATGCGTCGTTACCCCGAGCTCGTGAAGGAGCGCTACAAGCTTGCCGAGCTCCCGGAGTCCCCTCAAGAGGTGGTCGAGGCGGTGGGGCGCTGCCTTGGCTGTATCATGAGCGGTGGCGTGGTGGACGTGCACCGTGCCGCCGAGACCTTCCTGCGCGAGCTGCGCGCCGGTAAGGCGGGAAGGATCAGCTTCGAGGAACCGGGGACCCCTGAGGACGTCGAGGCTGAACTGCTTCGCTTCGCGGGAATCGATACCGGGGAAGAGCACCAACAGGCACCCGCCGTGCCGGAATGAGACCATGGAAAGACGTCCGCTTCGGACCAGCCGCTTGCGCGTCACACTAGGGCGACTGCTCTCCCCGCCTTTGCAGGGTAGTGGCCGCCTCCTCGCCCTTTTCGTTCTTTGTTTTCTGGCCGCCCCCACCGCACTCCTCGCGGCCGGGGCGGCCTCCGCCGCGCACACCCGCACCGTTGTGGTCGGCGGGGACCGCGATTACCCACCCTACGAGTTCATCGACCGTTCCGGTCAGCCCGCAGGCTACAACGTAGATCTGACCCGCGCCATCGCCGAGGTGATGGGGATGAAGGTGGAGTTCCGTCTCGGGGGGTGGGCGGAGATGCGCGACGCGCTCCAGACCGGACGTGTCGACGTACTGGAGGGGATGTCCTATTCCGAGGAGCGCTCCCGGGAGGTCGATTTCTCAGTCCCCCACGCCGTGGTGAACCACGCCATCTTCGGTCGCAGGGACAACGCCTCGGTGAACACCCTGGAGGAACTGAAGGGGAAGACCGTGGCGGTGCACCGCGGCGGGATCATGCACGACTACCTGACCCGCAAGGGGGTCGGGGCCCGGCTCACCCTGACCGAGACCCCGGCGGACGCCATGCGCCTCGTCGCGTCCGGCAAGATCGACTACGCCGTGGTTGCCATCGTCCCGGGGATGTACATGATCCGGGAGTTGAAGCTCACCAACCTGGTCCCGGTGGTGCGTAATGTCGCCACGCAGCGCTACTGCTACGCCGTGGACAAGGGGAACGCCGAGCTGCTATCGCGCTTCAACGAGGGGCTCGCCATCCTCAAAAAGACCGGCCAGTACGACGCCATTCACAACAAGTGGCTGGGGGTGGTCGACACGGCCCCCATCGACTTGTGGACCATAATGAAGTACGCAGCCGTCGTCGTGGTGCCGCTCGTGCTGCTTCTGGGGGGCTTCGCCCTCTGGTCCCGGACGCTGCACCGGCAGGTGGCGCTGCGCACCGCCGACCTCACCCGAGAAGTCGCCGAGAGGCGCCAGGTGGAGGAGGAGCTGCGCCTAAACCAGCAGCAGCTCGTGCAGGCGGACAAGATGGCGGCGCTCGGCGTCCTCGTTTCCGGCGTCGCGCACGAGATCAACAACCCGACCGGGATCATCCTGCTGGAGGCCCCGATCCTGAAGCGCTTCCACACCGATGCCACCAAGATCCTGGAGCGCTACTACGAGGAAAACGGCGACTTCACCTGCGGCGGCCTGCCGTACTCCCGCATGCGGCAGGAGGTGCCCAAGTCCCTGGCGAAGATCCAGGACGCCGGCAAGCGCATCAAGAGGATCGTGGACGACCTCAAGGATTTCGCGCGGCAGGACACGACGGGGGGCAACGACGTCATCGACCTGAACCAGGCGGCGCAGGCGGCGGTCCGTCTCGTGGAACCGACCATCCGCAAGGCGACCCGCAATTTCAGCGTCGGCTACAGGAAAGGGCTCCCTCGGGTGCGTGGCAACCGGCAGCGCATCGAGCAGGTGCTGGTCAACCTGATCCTGAACGCCTGCCAGGCGCTGCCCGATTCCGAGCGCGGCATCGAGCTCGTCACCTGGCACGACGCATTCCGCAACGCCGTGGTCCTCAAGCTGCGCGACGAGGGGACCGGCATCGCGCCCGAACACCTGTCGCGCCTGACCGACCCGTTTTTTACAACGAAGCAGGATAAGGGGGGGACCGGGCTCGGGCTCTCCGTTTCCGCCGGCATCGTCAAGGAGCACGGCGGGACCCTCGAGTTCCAGTCGGACGGCAGCGGCACCACGGTCACTTTGACCCTTCCCGCCTATCTGAAGGAGGAAAACGCTTGAGCGAGACTCTCTACCCCGATTTCGGAGTCCTTTTGGTCGACGACGAGCCCGACTGGCTCGGCTCTTTGACGCTCACCCTGGAGACCGCCGGGGGGATCAGCAACATCACCACCTGCAGCGACAGCCGCCAGGTGCTTTCCATACTGGGGGAGAAGCGCATCGGGCTGGTCATGCTCGACCTCACCATGCCGCACCTCTCGGGCGAGGAGGTGCTGGCCCAGATCGCGGAGCACTATCCCGACACGGCGGTGATCATCCTCAGTGGGTTGAACCAGCTTGAGACGGCGGTGCGTTGCATGAGGCTTGGGGCTTTCGATTACTGCGTGAAGACCGACGAGGAGGAGCGCATCGTAGGGAGCGTGTTGCGTGCGATCCGGATGGTGGAGATGAAGGCGGAGTTCCAGGAGGTGTCGAACCGCCTCATCACGCGCGAGCTTTCACACCCGGAAGCCTTTTCCGCCATCGTGACCGGCGACCGCTCCATGCTGGACGTCTTTTCCTACATCGAGGCGGTGGCGAAGAGCCCGCAGCCGCTGCTCATCACGGGCGAGAGCGGGGTAGGGAAGGAGCTGATCGCCCAGGCGGTGCACCGTCTGAGCGGCTGCCGCGGCAAGCTCGTTACCGTGAACGTGGCGGGGCTCGACGATACCGTTTTCGCCGACACCCTGTTCGGCCATGTGCGCGGGGCCTTCACCGGCGCCGACCAGGCAAGGCGCGGCATGGTGGAGGAGGCGGCCGACGGTACGCTATTTCTCGACGAGATCGGAGACCTGAGCATCGCTTCCCAGGTGAAGCTCCTCAGGCTTTTACAGGAACGGGAGTACTTTCCGCTCGGGTGCGACCTACCGAAGCGCCTGAGGGCGCGTGTCGTCGTGGCGACGCACCAGAACCTGCAGGCGAAGGAGGGGGAGGGAAAATTCCGCCGCGACCTCTACTACCGGCTGCGCACCCACCGGGTGCAGATACCGGCGCTCCGTGAGCGGCGCGGCGACATCGCGCTGCTGCTCGATCACTTCCTCGCCGAGGCCGCCGAGGCGCTCGGAAAGAAGAAGCCGACCCCTCCCAAGGGGCTTGCGCAGTTTCTCTCCACCTACAGTTTTCCCGGCAACGTGAGGGAGTTGAGGGCGATGGTCTACGATGCGGTGAGCGTGCACCGCGACCGGATGCTCTCCATGGACAGCTTCGTGAAGGCGGTCGAGTCCGCACAGGCCGAGGCAGGTCCCTCGACAGCGGCACCTCCCAGGCAAAACCCCTTCAGCGGCTTCGATGAGCTCCCCACCTTCAGCGATGCCGCGGCCTTCCTCGTACAGGAGGCGCTCGCCCGCGCCAATGGCAACCAGACGCTCGCCGCGCGCCTTCTCGGCATCTCGCAGCCGGCCCTCAGTAAGCGGCTCAAGATGATGCATTCCTGAAACGGTTGGGAGATCGACCGGTTGTGCGGCTGGGGGCTCTAATGAACATGCATAACCTGCGGTTATAATGATAAAAAAGGTTATCGTTTAGTATATAGTTGAATTTACATGAATTTTTTTGCCGTAGTTGAAAATGCCATAGCCCCAGGTTATGGCATTTTTTGTTGTCATGTTCCCCGGGATGAGGCTTTTTCTCTGTAATTACAGATGGATGAGTGAAAGTTGGATTTTGGCATCAAGCCTGCTCTACCAGGGTTAGATAACGAACGCGGCGCCGGTGACGGCTTCGCGCAACAGCTAACCAGGTGCAACAAAGGAGGTTGTCATGGCAGCGATGTTTTGGATCCAATTCGTACTCGTCCTCGGTGCGGTGCTCATAGGCATCCGCAAAGGCGGCGTGGCTCTCGGCATGATCGGTGGTCTGGGGGTGTCGGTACTGGTGCTCGGTTTCCGTAGCGCCCCGTCCGAGCCACCGATCGCCGTTATGCTCATCATCCTGGCCGTCGTCACCGCGTCGGCTACGCTCCAAGTGGCGGGGGGGCTCGACTACCTGGTACAGCTCACGGAGAAGCTGCTGCGTGCCCATCCGAAGTACGTCACCATCCTCGCCCCGCTCTGTACCTTCTTCCTGACCGTCTGCTGCGGCACCGGCCACGCCGTCTATGCCCTGCTTCCGGTCATCTCAGATGTCGCGATCAAGACGAAGATCCGTCCTGAACGCCCGATGGCGATTTCCAGCGTGGCCTCCCAGATGGGGATCACAGCGAGCCCCGTGGCCGCCGCGGTCACCTTCTTCCTGGGCTTTGCGGCGAAAGCCGGGCACCCTGTGACCCTTATCGACATCATCTCGGTCACTATGCCTGCCGGCATCATCGGCGTTCTGGCCGCCGCAGCCTGGAGCTTCAACCGCGGGTTGGAGCTCGACAAGGACCAGGAATTCCAGGCGCGCCTTCAGGACCCCGAGTTCCGCAAGGGGCTCGATGCGGATGTCACCACGCTGGACAAGAAGATCTCCACCGTTGCCAAGGTTTCCGTCGCGCTCTTCTTCGCAGGTGTCGGCACCATCATCCTGATGGCGAGCTGCCCGTGGCTGCTGCCGTTGGCTGCCGACAAGAAGCCGATCCCGATGACCACCGTCGTCCAGTTCATCATGCTTGCCTACGGCGCCTTCATCCTCTTCGCCGCCAAGGTAAAAGCGAAAGACATCGCCCACTCCAGCGTCTTCATCGCGGGTATGATCGCCGTCGTTTCCATCTTCGGCATTGCCTGGATGAGCGATACCTTCATCACCGCAAACAAGAAGTACCTGATCGACAACATCGGCATCATGGTTAAATTGGCCCCCTGGACCTTCGCCATCGCGACCTTCTGCATCTCCGCTTTCGTGAAGAGCCAGGCGGCCACCCTTGCCATCACGCTCCCCCTGGGGCTCGCCCTCGGTCTTCCGATTCCGCTGCTCCTCGGGCTCATGCCGGCAAGTTACGCCTACTTCTTCTTCGCCTTCTACCCGAGCGATCTCGCCGCCATCAACATGGACCGTACCGGCACCACAAGGATCGGGAAGTACCTCTTGAACCACAGCTTCATGATCCCGGGTTTGATCGGCGTGGGTGTCTCCACCGTGGTCGCCTACACTATTTCCCAGTTCATTTTTTAAGGCGATTAACAGGGATGACGGGGATAAAAGGGATAATGGCAGGATAAAGGAAGAAGGTTTCGTGCTGTTACAGAAAAAGGGTCCTGGCAGAAATGCCGGGACCCTTTTTTGTTGCCGGTTCGTGATAACCTGCCGCTGGTAGAGTCCCTCTTTTGCAAAGGGGGATTTAGGGGGATTTGCTTTCGTGGGTAGAGGCAAATCCCCCCTGTCCCCCCTTCGCAAAGGGGGGACGCTAGGGCACGTGTACTGCCCATCGGTCAACACGCCACACTCTCCGAAATTCTGTGGATGAACCTTAGCAATGTGGGGAGAAGTAGGAACGTTGAACGTTGAACGTTGAACGTGTTCAGCCGTTAAGCCAGCTCGAAGTTGTTCTGGTAGGCGGCGAGTGTGTTGATCATGAGTGCGGCGACGGTCATGCGTCCCACGCCGCCGGGGACCGGGGTGATCCACTCGCACTTCGGGGCGACCGCGTCGAAGGCGACGTCGCCGACGAGCTTGCCGTTCTCGAGACGGTTGATGCCGACGTCGATCAGGGTGACGCCGTCCCGCACCATGTCCGGAGTGACGAACCCGGGGATACCGACCGCCACGATGACGATATCGGCGCGACGCGTCTCCTCGATGAGCAGTTCGCGCGGCGTCTCTATGTGGGTGAGGGTGACCGTCGCATTGCCGATGTCGAAATCGTT
Organism: Geomonas ferrireducens; assembly: GCF_004917065.1. Lineage (NCBI taxonomy): Bacteria > Pseudomonadati > Thermodesulfobacteriota > Desulfuromonadia > Geobacterales > Geobacteraceae > Geomonas > Geomonas ferrireducens. Next base: position 1,438,502 of record NZ_SSYA01000002.1, on the reverse strand, counting down.
GGAGAGCATGATGGAGATCGGCTTGCCGACTATGTTGGAGCGCCCGATCACCACGCAGTGCCTGCCTGCCACCGGCACCTGGTAGAACTGCAAAAGCTTGCAGATGCCGTAGGCGGTCGCGGGGCGAAACGCCTTCTGCCCCAGGGCCATCCTGCCGAAGTTCGTGGGGTGAAAGCCGTCGATGTCCTTATCGGGGGAGATGGCGTTAATCACGCGCTGCGCGTTAATCTGCTTGGGAAGCGGGAGCTGGACGATGACGCCGTCGGTGGAGTTGTCCTCGTTGATCTCGGCGATGAGGGCGAGGAGCTCTTTCTCGGCGACCGTCTCGGGGAGACGGATTAAATTGCTGTCGAATCCGGAGAGCGCGCAGGTCGTGATCTTGGATTTGACGTAGGATTCGCTCGGGGCGTGGTGGCCAACCAGGATCACGGTCATGTGCGGCTTTCGAAGCCCCGCGTCTACGTGACGCGCGACCTGCTTTGCTATTCCCGCGATCAGACTGTCAGCGCATTTCTTGCCATCTAAAAGGTTCATGCTGTTTCCTCTGTCTGGAGTGTGACCGGCACAGGAGGTAGGGTGCCGAATTACGATTAGTAGCATAAAAAAAGTGACGGCTCAACAGCTAGTTAGCGTGAACCGGTATACGTTAAAGACGGCATCGGCTGGTGGGACGGCAGGATTTCCCCCGTCCTGTGGCAGTGGCGGAAGGGGCTTCGCTGTATACGGAAAGGTCGGTTTTGAAGTCGTGTAGGTTGCCGTAAAATCGGCCGATTCCTGGCAGTTAAAAATTAATGAATGTTAAATGTTAAACAGGAAGTATACCATTACTAAACTTTTTGTTGACAAAATACGGGTAAGGCAATACATTGCCAAAATACAAAAGGTTTACTGTTACTAAACCGGGGAGGACTGCTTGAAAATCGGTGAGAGGTTGAAGAGGCTCAGGATGGCCAATTCGCTGACTCAGGAAGAGCTGGCCAGCCGAGCAGATCTGACCAAGGGCTTCATATCTCAGTTGGAGAACGACGCCACGTCGCCGTCCATCGCGACTCTCAAAGACATCGTGGATGTCTTCGGCATAAGCATGCAGGAGTTCTTCAGCGAGGAGCCGGATCAGGACATAGTGTTCGGTAAGGATGCACGCGTGCAGGCAACGGACGATGGGGACAGCGTCAAGGTCGAGCTCCTGGTGCCGGGGGCGCAGAACCGCGAGATGGACCCCGTGCTGGTGACGCTTGATCCCGGCGGAGAAATGGACGAACAGCCCATCCACGAGGGCGAGGAGTTCGGCTTCGTCATTTCCGGCAAGGTGCAGTTGCGGCTGGATGACAAGCTGTACACGGTGGACAAGGGAGAGTGCTTCTACTTCTCCTCGGACCGCAAACATGCTGTGAAGAATGTAGGAAAGAGCGCGGCAAAGCTGCTCTGGGTTGTGACACCCCCAACGTTTTACTATTGAACAGAGGAGAGTAAGTCAAATGAGCAAAGTATTGATTATCGGGGCAGGCGGCGTAGGTGGCGTAGTTACCCACAAGTGCGCTCAGGCAACCGGCGTGATCACCGCCATTACCCTCGCTTCCCGTACCGAATCCAAGTGCCGCGCCATTGCGGACCAGATAGAATTCCCGGTCGACACCGCCCAGGTGGATGCCGACAACGTGCCTGAACTGATCGAGCTGATCAAGCGCGAGCAGCCCAAGCTCGTCATCAACGTGGCGCTTCCGTACCAGGATCTGACCATCATGGACGCCTGCCTCGCCACCGGCGTGGACTACCTGGATACCGCCAACTACGAGCCGCTCGACACCGCTAAGTTCGAGTACAGCTGGCAGTGGGCCTACCAGGACCGCTTCAAGGAGAAGGGGCTCATGGCGCTTCTCGGCTCCGGCTTCGACCCGGGCGTCACCAACGTCTACACCGCCCTCGCTGCCAAGAAGTACCTGGACGAGGTGCACGAGATCGACATCATCGACGCCAACGCGGGGAACCACGGCCAGCCCTTCGCCACCAACTTCAACCCGGAGATCAACATTCGCGAGGTGACCGCGGCCTGCCGTCACTGGGAGAAGGGCGACTGGGTCGAGACCGCTCCGCTTGCCACCAAGCGCGTCTTCGACTTCCCGGACGGCATCGGCCCGATGAACATCTACCGCATGTACCATGAGGAGATGGAGTCGCTGGTGAAGCACATCCCGACCATCAAGAAGGCGCAGTTCTGGATGACCTTCTCGGACAACTACCTGAAGCACCTGGAGGTGCTGCAAAACGTCGGCATGACCCGCATCGACGAGGTCGAGTTCAACGGCCAGAAGATCGTGCCGCTGCAGTTCCTTAAAGCGGTTCTGCCGGACCCGGGGAGCCTCGGGCCGCTCACCAAGGGGCGCACCTGCATCGGCGTCATCGCCCGCGGCATCAAGGACGGCAAGAGGAAACAGGTCTACATCTACAACATCTGCGACCACGAGGCGTGCTACCGCGAGGTGAAGAGCCAGGCCATCAGCTACACCACCGGCGTCCCCGCCGTCGTCGGCGCGATCATGATGCTGACCGGCAAGTGGCGCGGCGAGGGCGTGTTCAACATGGAGCAGTTCGATCCGGAAGCGTTCATCGAGACTTTAGGCCCCATGGGCCTTCCCACCGTCGTAGTCGACGGCGGCGACTGGGCGGAACTGTAAGTGACCAAACTGCACGTAGAAGAGATGACGCGGCTTGCCCCGTCCCCGGCCTTCGTGGTCGACCTGGGGCGGCTGCGCCACAACCTGGCCATACTCGACGAGGTGCAAAAGCGCAGCGGCGCCAAGATCCTTCTGGCGCTGAAGGCGTTTTCCATGTGGAGCGTCTTCCCGATCATCGCGCAGACGCTGCACGGGATCTGCGCAAGCTCCCCATGGGAGGCGCGCCTTGGTCGCGAGGAATTCGGCCGCGAGGTGCACAGCTTCTCCGCAGCCTTCAAGGAAAGCGACGTGGCGGAGCTCCTCACCACCTCGAACCACCTGGTGTTCAACTCGTTCAACCAGTTGGAGCGCTTCCGTCCCATGTGGGAGCAGTACGCCGGGCGCGTGTCGGTAGGGCTCAGGGTCAACCCGGGTCATTCCGAGGGGCACACCCCGATCTACGACCCGGCGGCACCGAAGTCGCGCCTTGGCATCCTGCGTTCGGAGTTCGAGGGTAAATCCCTGGCCGGTGTCGAAGGCCTGCACTTCCATACCCTGTGCGAGCAGCTCTTTGAGCCGTTGGAGCGGACCTCCAAGGTTTTCGAGGAGAAGTTCGGCGCGTTCCTGCCGCAGATGAAGTGGCTGAACCTGGGGGGAGGGCACCACATCACCCGCGAGGGTTACGACATCGACGCCCTGGTGGAGCTGGTGCGTTACTACCGGGAGAAATACGACCTCGAGGTTTACCTCGAGCCCGGGGAAGCGATCGCCATCGGTACCGGCATCCTCGTCTCGGAGGTGCTCGACGTGGTGCACAACGAGCTGGACATAGCGGTCCTGGACGTCTCGGCCACCTGCCATATGCCCGACATCCTGGAGATGCCGTACCGTCCCGAGATCCAGGAAGGGTACCTCCCCGGCGAGAAGGAGCATGACTACCGCCTGGGCGGTCCCTCGTGCCTTGCCGGCGACGTCATCGGCGACTGGTCTTTCGACCACAAGCTCGTCCCGGGGGAGAAACTTGCCTTCCTGGACATGTCGCACTACACGATGGTGAAGACCACTACTTTTAACGGCATCCAGCTGCCGCATATCTGCACCTATGAGCCGGAAACCGGTGAACTGCGCGTTGTGCGCAGCTTCAGCTATGAAGACTTCAAGAACCGCTTGTCGTGATGACTGTCAACACTCCACTTTGCTGCACATGGTGAACTGAAAATGGCTAAATGGACCATCAACGATTCCTCCAAGACCTACAACATCGATAACTGGGGCGCCGAACTCTTCTCGGTCAACAAGAAGGGTAACGTCTGCGTGCACCCGACCCCCAATTCGAAATACTCGATTGATCTCAAGGTGCTGGTCGACGACCTGATCAAGAGGAAGATCAAGCCGCCGATCCTTCTGCGCTTCATGAACATCCTGGAGGGGCGTATCGCCTCGATCAGCCGCGTGTTCAAGAACGCCATTCACGACAACAACTATCCGGCGAGGTACCAGACCTTCTACCCGATCAAGGTGAACCAGCAGCGCCAGGTGGTTGAGGCTATCGCGAACTTCGGCAAGAAGTACAACATAGGCCTTGAGGTAGGTTCCAAACCGGAGCTCGTCGCCGCCATCTCCATGGTGACCGGCAGCAACCTCCCAATCATCTGCAACGGTTACAAGGACACCGAGTTCATCGAGACGGTCCTCTTCGCCACCCGCGTGGGCTACGACATCACCATCGTGGTGGAGAAGCTCTTCGAACTGGAGAAGATAGTCGAGGTGGCTAAACGCACCGGGATCACCCCGAAGCTCGGCATCCGCGTCAAGCTCTCCTCCAAGGGGATCGGCAAGTGGTCCACCTCCGGCGGCGAGGACGCGAAGTTCGGCCTGCGCATCTCCGAGATCATCGCCGCGATCGACATGCTCCGTGAAAACGACATGCTGAACACGGTGAAGCTCCTGCACTTCCACGTCGGGAGCCAGATCACCAAGATCGACAAGATCAAGAACGCCCTCATCGAGGGGACAAGGATCTACGCCGAAATGAGGAAGCTCGGCGTCGATCTCGAGTTCCTCGATATCGGTGGCGGTCTCGGGGTCGATTACGACGGCTCCAAATCGAGCTACTTCTCCAGCGTGAACTACTCGCTCGAGGAGTATGCGAACGACGTCATCTACCAGGTGAAGAACATCTGTGAAGATGCCGGTGTTCCCTGCCCGAACATCATCTCCGAGTCGGGGCGCGCGACGGTCGCGCACTACTCGGTGCTGATCACCGACGTTTTGAACAACAACACCCAGACGCTCATGCCGGACTTCGAGTTCATCCTGACCGAGACGGAGAAACTCTCTCCTACGGTCAAGAAGCTGGTCGACATCTACAAGAGCATCGACAAGCACTCCCTGCGCGAGGATTACCACGACACCATCCAGCTGATCCAGGAGTCGGTGAGCCTCTTCAACCTCGGCTACCTAAACATGGCCGAGCGGGCCAACGCGGAGTGGATCTACTCGAAGATCATCAGGAAAATCAACTCCATCGTCGAAAAGATGAAGCCGATCCCGGACGAGCTGCAGAACTTCCAGCTGAGCCTGAGGCAGACCTACTTCGCCAACTTCTCGCTGTTCCAGTCCATCCCGGACTCCTGGGCCATCGATCAGCTCTTCCCGATCGTGCCGATCCAGCGCCTGGACGAGAAGCCGGACGTCCTCGCGTCCATCGCGGATATCACCTGCGATTCCGACGGCGAGATCACCAGCTTCGTGGGCGAAAACGGCAGGACCAAGGCGCTGCCGCTGCATAAGATCAAGGGGGACGAGCAGTACTACATCGGCTTCTTCCTGATCGGCGCCTACCAGGAGATCCTGGGCGATATGCACAACCTGTTCGGTGACACCAACGCGGTGCACATCACCTTCAACAAGAAGACCAACTACAAGATCGATACGGTCATCACCGGCGACGCGACCTGGGAGAGCCTGAAGTACGTGCAGTACGACGCGCAGGAGATCCTGAAGCGGGTGAGAAACAACCTGGAGAAGGATGTCTCGCTGCAGAAGGTCTCCATCGAGGAGAGCAGCCATTTCCTCGAGCTTCTCGACAAGACGCTGCAGGCCTACACCTACCTGGGAGAATAGAAGCCTTTTTCTTTAAGGTTGTGGGGGCAACTCCGATACAAAGCAGGGGAAGATCAATGATCTTCCCCTGCTGTCGTTTCTGGTGGGGCAGTCATCGGTGCACCTGCGTTAATCCTGATACGGTAAAATTTGGACTTTTTTACCAATCCATGTTAAAAGTTCCCGTGGCACGGTCAGGATTTCTCACAGCGCGCATCGCGAAACGACGACAGACTTTTCCCCACATGGGAGGACGTTATGCTCATTCAGGTGAGCTACAACGACGACAGGTACGACTACGTAAAAGACTTCATGCTGGAGCCCCTGATCAAGAGCGGCGCCATAACCCGGTTCCGGCGTAAATCCGGATGGGTCCGCATCGGTGTCGACCCCGTGCGCGCACAGCGCAACACGACGTACAGCGGCGAGGAAAGAAGGGCCGGCACCGCCTGATCGCCGCCGAAGCCGTAACCAGACGCAGCTAAGCCAGTTTCATCTCCCCGCCAGATCGCTCCCCAGCTTTCTCTTCAGAGCCACTCTCTCACTTCTCTTTCATTTGGACAAATAGGATCGAAATGGTATTCTTTCCATTGTGTCTAAACGTCAGTTCGTTCAAGAGGAGGAACCAATGCATAAAACAGCTATGACAAGGGTGGCGGGATTCTTTACCGCAGCGTTTCTCATCATGGCACCGGTATTTGCCATCGCGTCTACGTGGAACATCGATCCGGAACATACCAACGTCGGCTTCAAAGTGCGGCACCTGATGGTATCAAACGTCAAGGGGGGCTTCGGCAAGGTTGCAGGCGTGGTCAACGTTGACGACAAGGACATCACAAAGTCTTCAACCACGGTGACCATAGATACGACCTCGATCGATACCGGGGTTGCCAAAAGGGATGCCCACCTCAAAAGCCCTGATTTTCTCGATGTGGCGAAATATCCGACCATGACCTTCGTGTCCACCGGCGTCATGAAGGGAGCCGGCGGCACGTTCAAGGTCGCGGGAAACCTGACCCTGCATGGCGTCACCAAGCCGGTTGTGCTGCAGGTGGAAGGGCTCAGCGGTGAGATCAGGGACCCGATGGGCAACATCCGAAGAGGGGCCTCGGCAACGGCGACGATCAACAGGAAGGATTACGGGCTGGTCTGGAACAAGATGCTCGAGGCCGGTGGCGTTGCGGTAGGCGATGAGGTCGTCATCAACATCGAGGTGGAAATGGTCAAGGCGAAGTAGACGGAGAAGGGGGCACACCGGGGCGCTCCCGTTTTTACTACACCATCAACCGACCCGCATGCGGCGCATATACACCCGCTTGTCCGCCTGATTCACATGTGATTACGGTGATTTAAGCCATATCTCCGTCGTAAGGCATTCTGAGGCGGTGCGAGGTGTATGGAAAAAACATACAAGTTAAAGGTCAATCGCTCTGCGCTTGGTTCGCGTGCATGGCTGGTAATCTGCTGTTTTGACAAGCTTTTTTCTCTGAATGCACTCTTTTTGAAGGCCTGGCATGTTTGATGCTGATCGTAAGTCAGCAGAAAACGACAGGTCCAAAAGGAGGATGTCATGAGAGCGAGAACATATATCAATACGATCATCGCAACAGCCGCATCTGCAACAACGGCATTTGCCGCCAACGGCGCACAGGCGGATGAGCCTGGCCTCCTCGTCTGGGCCTTCATGGGGTTTGCCGCAGTCATCGTAGCCGGCCAACTGGTACCTGCAGCGATGCTGGTAATAGGCGCAGTCAAAGCCATCTTCGCTAAGCCGGAGGAAGCCAAGATTAAAGGGTGAAGGTTTAACACACAGCTATAACGAAAAAAGCCGCTCTTTCGAGCGGCTTTTTCCATTTCCGGCTGTTGAGGTTGCTATTTTAGCCGCTCCGCAAGGAGTTCGGCGGTGTGCCGGACCCGAACCGTCTCGCCGTCCTGGTCGAATCCGCCGCGGATCTGCATCACGCAACCAGGGCAGTCCATGGCGACCAGCGGAGCCCCCGTTTCCTTGATGTTATGCAGCTTGCGTTTCAGGATCGGGGCGGAGATCTCGGGGAGCTTCATCGAGTAGGAGCCCCCCATGCCGCAGCACATGTCGCACTCGTACATCTCGGCCAGTTCGTAACCCGCCTTTTGCAGCAGCTCTCGCGGCTCCTGCGACACCTTCAGCGTCCTTTTCAGATGGCAGGAGTCGTGATAGGTGATCTTGCCCAGGTCTTCCCCTTCCTCAAAACTGAGTCGTCCCTCTTCCACCAGGCGTTTCACCAGCGTCGATAGGTCGACTGTCTTTTCGGCGAGCTCCTTTGCCTTGTCCAGCCACTCGCTGCGTCCCTGGTCCTGCAGGGTCTTCGCGAAATCATGCGCCAGCGCGACGGTGCAGGTGGGGCAGGCGGACACGACGTACCTGGCCTCCACCTCCAGGAGTGCCTTGATGTTGTCGACCGCGTTGTGGGCCGCGACCTCGTAGGCACCGTTGTACAGGGCGGGTGCCCCGCAGCATGTCTGTTCCTCGGGGAAGAGGACCTCGATCCCCGCCTTGTTCAGGAGCTTGACGAGGGCGATGCCGGTTTCCGGATAGGCGAAGTCGATCAGGCAGCCGGCGTAGAATACCGCCTTCTCACCCCCCTTGGGCTGCCGGATCTCGGGGAAGATGTCACGGAATGGTTTCTCCGCGATGGCGGGGAGGCTCCTGCCGTCGGTGAGGTCGGAGAGAAAGAGCGGCAGGTGGCGGATGAACTTCCCGGAGGTGAACGGTTTGCCCGCCACCGAGGCGGCGCGCAGCATACCGTGGAAGAGTTTTCTGTTGTTGACCACGCTGAAGATCGCCTTCTGTGCCAGGGGCTGCCCCTTCTCGAGGACAAGGCGGCGCCTGATCTCCAGGATCATCTCGGGGATGTCGAGTTTCCCTGGACAGACCTCGGTGCAGTTGCCGCACTGGATGCAGAGCCCTTGGATCTCCTCGGATTTCTGCAGCTCATCGAACCAGGCGGTGAGGATGGTGCCGATGCCGCCGGTGTAGATCTTTCCGAATACGTGCCCCCCCACCAGGCGGAAGATGGGACAGACATTCAGGCAGGAGCCGCAGCGGATACACTGCAGGGCCTGCTTGAACTTGGGGTCGCGCGCCATCTCGGTGCGCCGGTTGTCCATCAGGATGATGTGCAGATCCTTGAGCGAGCCGTCGTCGTTCGGGGACGGGCCGGTGATGATGGAGACGTAGCTTGTGAGGAGCTGGGCGGTGGCGCTCCTGGGAAGCGCGTCGAGTATCGGTACCACCGTCTCGAACTTCTCAACCAGCTTTTCCACCCCGACGAGGGCCACGTGGATGCGGGGGAGGGTGGTGGTAAGCCGCGCGTTCCCCTCGTTGGTGACGAGCACGATGCTACCCGTTTCGGCGACGGCTATGTTCGCTCCAGAGATCCCCATGTCAGCGGCAAGGAACTTGGGGCGGAGTTCGTTTCTCGCCACCTTGACCAGGCGCGGGATGTCGCTGTCCAGGCGTTCCTCGACCTCTTTGCTGAAGATCTCCGCCACCTCCTCCTTGGTCAGGTGGATGGCAGGCATGACCATGTGCGACGGCGTCTGTCCGGCGAGCTGGATGATCCATTCGCCCAGGTCGGTTTCGGCCACGGAGATCCCCGCGTTGAGGAGCGCCTTGTTCAGGTGGATCTCCTCGCTCGCCATCGACTTTGACTTCACCACGCTCTTCACGCCGTTGTCACGGGCGACCTGCAGGATGTACTCCTTGACCTGTTCAGGGTCGCTGGTCCGGAAAACCTTGGCGCCGAGCGCCTCGGCGTTTTCTTTGAAGACTTCCGCAACCTCGTCCAGGTGGCAGGCCGCCGATGATTTCGCCTCGGCTATGCGGCCGCGCAGTGCCTCGAAGTCGATCCCCTCGTAAGCCTTCGCCCGGTTCACCCGGTAGGCCTCGGAAAACTTGCCCAGCGCTCCGGTGAGGTTGGCGTCGTTGAGTGCCCGGTTGATCGATGCCTTGAATTCCTTCTTCATTACGCAGCACCTCCCAGTTCGTCGACAAAGAGTATGATGAGCCGCTCGGGGCCGTGTACACCTATGGTGAGCACGCGTTCGATGTCTGCGGTGCGGCTCGGGCCGGTGATGAAGGCGATATACCGGCTTGTCTTCGGGGAGATGCGGGAGAAGAGGGCTGTCTTGTCGCAGACGATGTTGGCGGAGGGGACGATCGCGACGTGGATGCCGGTCAGGGAGGAAGCGAGGCGCTGGTCGACTGCGCTCTGGTCCTGCACGAGGGAACCTGTATCGGCGACGGCGAAGCTCATCTCGCTGATGCCGATCTTCGCCTGCGCCGTGCGCTCCCTTGTCACCTTGAGTGAGAGCCCTGGGACCTGTTTTAGAAGCTCTCGGTCCACACCGCGCAGAAACGGTCCATCGGCCCAGACGGCATAGCTGCCGGATAGATCGGACACCCCTTCCTTTTTCAGGAAACCGAGGATGAAGTCGACGGCGTCCCTGCGGGTGACGACACGATGGACCTCGGCGCCGACCCCTGTCGCCCGGGTCTTGAATTGCTCAAACATGCTGACTTCCCTCCATCTAGATTATTCTCTGCCCGCCTCTGGGGGCGCACGGTACGGTCGTCTCACAGACCCCACGTCGCTAAAGCCGTTTTAAATTGCCACGACGCTGTTCTGTTATTGTGTCATACGTTCGTTCGGGAGACTCCGTAAAAGGCATATGAAATAACTGATATTACCAAAAGGCCAATGTACTTTAGTCCAAAAAAAAGCGTAAGTAAAGCCATTTAGTCGCTGAATACGAAAAAACTTGACACTGTTATAAAAAGATGGTTAATTGGCCTGACCAAAACGTATAACCTGGTTTGATTGGCCGGTTCTCCTGGCTTCCAGGCGCTGGGTCTCTTGTCCTTACCGACGCTGCCGCGCTGCTTTGATGATTTTTTATGCACCCGTAATCGCAATCTTTTTGCCGCCCATACCAGCATCACGAATCAAAGGAGAACTACAGTCATGCCATGGATCCAGAGCTACACTCCCGTCGCGGGAAGTATCGCGATGTCGGCGTTGGTTGCCGCCATCCCTCTCGTCGTCATCTTCGTCTGTCTCGCCGTCTTCAAGATGAAGGCCCACAAGGCGGGGCCGCTGGCCGTCGCCTCGGCTGTCGCCATCGCCATCTTCGTCTGGCAGATGCCGGCCAAGCTGGCAGGGCTTGCCACCTTCCACGGCGCCGCCTTCGGTCTCTTCCCCGTTTTCTACATCGTGATCACGACGATCCTCCTCTACAACATAACGGTGAAAGGCGGGCAGTTCGAGGTCATCCGTGCCTCGCTGGCCGGGTTGACCGGTGACCGCCGCCTGCAGGCTCTTCTGATCGCCTTCTGCTTCGGCGCCTTCATCGAAGGGGCGGCGGGCTTCGGCACCCCGGTCGCCATCGCGGGCGCGACGCTTGTCGGTCTCGGGTTCCGGCCCTTCTATGCTGCGGGTGTCTGTCTCATCGCCAACACCGCACCTGTCGCCTTCGGCGCCATCGGGATTCCGGTCGTCGCGCTTGCCGGCGTCATGGGGTACGACGACGGCGGCTTGATGAAACTCTCCACCATGGTCGGGCGCCAGCTTCCCTTCGTCTCCGTGTTCATACCGTTCTACGTAATCATCATCATGTGCGGCCTCAAAAAGACCCTCGAGGTGCTCCCGGCGATCATCGTCTGCGGTGTCACCTTCGCCGGTGTCCAGTGGGGTACCGCGAGCTACCTTGGCCCCTACCTCCCCGACGTGACCGCATCGCTCGCCACCCTGGCCGCCCTCGTCATCCTGCTCAAGTTCTGGCAGCCTGCCACGGTCTGGACCTTCGACCACGAGCCGGAGTTTTCCGGCAAGGAAAGCCACGACTACACCGGTGCACAGGTCTTCCGCGCCTGGGCTCCCTACCTGGCGCTGACCATCATGGTGCTTGTTTGGGGCATCCCGTCGCTCAAGACCTCCCTTGACAAGAGTAAGGTGGTGCTCCCGATTGCCGGACTCGATAACGCCATCGTGAAGAAGGTTTCCAAGCCCGAAGACGGGGTGAAGAAGGTTGCTGCGGTGAAGGAGGAAGCAGCCAAACAGGCAGCCTCTCTCTCTTCCGCCGACGCCAAGCAGGCAGCACTCGCCGCAGGTCTCACCGAACTGCAGAGCCTGGAGGACAAACTCCTTGTGGTCGAGCAGAGCCTTCCTGTTGGGAAGGCAGTGCTGACCACCGAGCGCCTCGCCGCCTTCGACGCGGTGGATAAGAAGCAGAAGGACCTGCAGAAACTCCAGAAGGATATCGTCGAATCCAAAGCGGTGGACAAGGCGCAATTCAAGGCACTCGACAAGGCACTCTCCGACCAGCTTCCTGCCAAGATCGCCGCCAAGTTCACCTTCAACTTCATGTCCGCGGCCGGTACCGCGATTCTCATCGCCGCCATCATCTCCGCCCTCATCTGCGGTGTGGGGATCGTCGACTTCTTCAAGGTACTGGGCAAGACCCTGTACGACATGCGCTGGCCCGCAGTCACAGTCGCCTCCGTTGTCGGCCTTGCCTTCGTGATGAACGCCTCCGGCATGACCACCAGCATGGGCATCTCCTTCACGAAAGCGGGCGCGCTCTTCCCGTTCCTGTCTCCGTTCCTCGGCATGCTCGGCGTCTTCCTGACCGGCTCCGACACCTCCAGCAACGTCCTCTTCGGCGGACTGCAGAAGGTGACCGCAGAGCAACTCGGCATGAACCCGCTTTTGACCGGCGCGGCCAACACGAGCGGCGGCGTCATGGGCAAGATGATCTCCCCGCAGTCCATCGCCGTCGCCTGCGCCGCCACCGGTCTCGTAGGCGAAGAGGGGAACCTGTTCCGCTTCACCCTGAAGCACGCCCTGTTTCTCACCACGGTGATGGGCTGCATCGTGGCGCTGCAGGCCTACGTATTCCCCTGGATGATCCCGTAAGTCGGCAGTCTTCCCCGGGAGGAGTTCCTCCCGGGGAAGACTNGTCCATCGCCGTCGCCTGCGCCGCCACCGGTCTCGTAGGCGAAGAGGGGAACCTGTTCCGCTTCACCCTGAAGCACGCCCTGTTTCTCACCACGGTGATGGGCTGCATCGTGGCGCTGCAGGCCTACGTATTCCCCTGGATGATCCCGTAAGTCGGCAGTCTTCCCCGGGAGGAGTTCCTCCCGGGGAAGACTGCCGACTGCCGCAGGTTTGTATTACCCCCGTCCCTTCCCCACGCCCTTTTCTTCAGTGACGGCAGGGGATGGAGCCCACAAAAGAGGCAGCATCTCGATGGCAAGAAACCTCCTGAACATAATCTGGCAGACCGCACTGTTGTGGCTGGTTTTTCGTCTTGGCGTGTACCTGGTCGGGGCGCTGCATCTAGCCCTTCCGGGCAACGTCGCGGGGATGCTGATCATGTTCGCCCTGCTGACCTCCGGCCTCGTTAAACCTCGCTACATCGAGACCGCGAGCGGATTCCTGCTCAAGCATTTCGCCTTCTTCTTCATTCCGATCTCGGTGGGGCTCATGTCGTTTGGCTCGTTGATGCGCCAAAGCGGTCTGGAACTTCTCATCATCCTCCTGGTAAGCGCGGCGCTCGGCGTGGCGGTCACCGGAACGTCGGTGCAACTGCTGCAAAAGAGGAGGGAGCCTTGAACAACCTCCCTCTCTTCATCCTTTTCGTGGCGCTCACCCTGGGGGCCTATCTCGCGACGCGCCGGCTTTTTCTTACTTACCGGCATCCGCTTTTTAACCCGGTTTTTTTAAGCACCGTGGCCCTCATCGCCTTTTTGCAGGCGACGGGGCTGACCCTGGAGGAGTATCGGCCGGCGAAGGACGTCATGACCTATCTCTTGGGGCCCGCCACCGTTGCCCTCGCACTGCCGCTGTACCACAACCGCCGGGTCCTGAAGAGTCACGCCCTCCCGGTGCTGTCCGGCGTCGTAGCCGGCTCCCTGACCACCATGGCTGCCGCCCTCGTTGCTGGAAGGGGACTGGGGCTCGGCGACCGTGTGCTCCTCTCCCTGGGACCCAAGTCGGTGACCGTTCCGATAGCGGTGGAGATATCGCGGCTGACCGGCGGCGAGGCGAGTCTCACCGCCGCCTTCGTGGTCGCCACCGGGATGATCGGTTCCATCATGGGGCCATCGCTTCTGTCGCTTTGCCGCGTTAAAAGCCCGGTCGCTCGCGGCCTTGCCCTGGGCACCGTCTCGCACGGGCAGGGGACCGCCGTGGCCCTTCTCGAAAACGAAACAGCCGGAGCGATGGGGGGCGTCGCCATGGCCATCGCGGCCGTATTCACTGCGCTCGTCGCACCATACTATCTGCCTCTTTTCCTGCACTGACGGCAGGTTCTGCGGTTCACCACAAAACGGGGACTGAAGCCCTTGGGCGGTCCCGGCAAGAAAGGAAACGATTGCCATGGAAAACAGTTTCATAAAGGCGCTCGCCGAGATAGTAGGAGCGGAATATACCCTTTCGGACCCAGAATCGCTTGCCTGCTACGGCTACGACTCTACCCCGGAGCTGCAGAGCAGGCCGGGAGTCGTGGTGCTTCCCAAATGCACGGAAGAGATCGCCCGGGTCATGGCGCTTTGCGACGGTTCCGGCATCAGGGTCACCCCGCGCGGTTCCGGCACCAACCTCTCCGGTGGCTCTATTTCCTTCGACGCCGGGGTCGTGCTGCAGACCAGCCGGATGAACCGCATTCTCGAGATCGACGAGGAAAACCTGACAGCAACCGTTGAGACCGGCGTGATCACCTCGGCCCTGCACCGCGAGGTGGAGGCAAAGGGGCTCTTCTACCCCCCCGACCCGGGGAGCATGAACATCTCCACCATGGGTGGCAACGTTGCCGAGAACTCCGGGGGGCTCAGGGGGCTCAAGTACGGCGTCACCGACGATTACGTGATGGGGCTGAAGACCGTGCTTGCCAACGGCGACATCCTGAAGACCGGCGGAAAGATGGTGAAGGATGTGGCGGGATACAACCTGAACCAGCTCCTCGTCTCCTCCGAGGGGACCCTGGGCGTCTTCTCCGAGGTCACCGTAAAGCTGATACCCAAGCCGCAGACGAAGAAGACCATGCTGGTGCACTTCCCGCAACTCGAGCAGGCGGCGCTCACCGTTTCGCACATCATCGCGGCGCGTATCATCCCGGCGACTCTGGAGTTTCTCGACCGCACCACCATTAAGTGCGTCGAGGACTACGCGAAGGTCGGTCTTCCCCTTGACGTCGACGCCGTGCTCCTCATCGAGGTGGACGGTCACCCGGCACAGGTCGAGGAGGACGCCGCGGGGATCAGGGAGATCTGCGAGCGGCACCACTGCTCCTTCTTCCAGACCGCGGCAAGCCCCGAGGAGGCGCTGAAGCTCGCTACCGCCCGCCGCGTGGCGCTCTCCGCCCTCGCCCGCGTGCGTCCCACCACGATCCTTGAGGACGCCACCGTGCCGAGGAGCTGCATCGCCCCGATGGTGAAGCTGATCCAGGACACCGCTAAGAAGTACGACCTGCTCATCGGCACTTTCGGGCACGCCGGCGACGGCAACCTGCATCCGACCTGCCTCACCGACGAGCGGAACCCGGACGAGATCAAGAGGGCGCACCAGGCCTTCGGCGAGATCTTCGAGGCGACCATCGCCATTGGGGGGACCATTACCGGTGAGCACGGGGTAGGGGTTGCCAAGAAGAAGTACCTGCCGAAGCTCGTGGGCGAGTCCGGGCTGCGCGTCATGCGCGGCATCAAGGGAGCGTTCGACCCCAGGGGAACCTTGAACCCCGGGAAGATCTTCTAGCCAGGCGCTGGCAGCGACCAGCAACGACCAGTCGGACCAGTCGGACCAGTCGGACCAGTCGGACCAGTCGGACCAGTCGGACCAGTCGGACCAGTCGGACCGCCGGCACGCACCATTAAGAAAGAGGCCATTATGGATTACGTAAAACTCATCAACTGTATGCGCTGCGGCATGTGCCTGCCGCACTGCCCGACCTACAAGGAGACCTTCCTGGAGACCGCCTCGCCGCGCGGCCGCGTGGCGCTGGTGCGCAAGTTTCAGGACGGGGAACTCGTGGAGAGCGAGAAGTTCCTCGAGTACGTTTCGCTCTGTCTCGATTGCCAGGCGTGCGCTTCGGCCTGCCCCTGCGGCGTCAATGCAGGCGAACTGGTCGCCGAGTTCCGCTGTGAGCGGAAAAACGAAAAGGGCCTCTCCCTCATGGAGGACATGGTCCTTAGAAAGCTCGTGCCGCACCCGGACCGTCTCGAGGCGGCCACGGCGCCGCTCAGGCTGTACCAGAAAACCGGCCTGCAGAAGGTGGTCCGCTCCCTCGGGCTTTTGAAGATGTTCCCCGAGGCGTTGGGGCGCATGGAGGGACTCCTCCCGAAACTACCCGATGCGCCGCTGCGCCAGACCATAAAGGAAGTGACTCCTGCGGTGGGGAAGGAGAAGGGGACGGCCGGCTTCTTCCTCGGCTGCGTCATGAGTCTCATCTTCAGCGAGGCTAGTCTTGCCACGGTCACGCTCCTTTCCGCTCTCGGGTACAAGGTGGTGACCCCCAAGGACCAGAAATGCTGCGGCGCCCCGAACATGCTGGGGCACGACATGGAGGGGCTGAAGGACGCGGCCCGCTTCAACACCGATCTCTTCGAGTCGCACGATCTCGACTTCGTGGTGACCGACTGCGGCGGCTGCGGCGCGGAGCTCAAAAAGTACGGTCACCACCTGGACGGGGAAGAGGGGGCCACCACCTTCAGCGCGAAGGTGCGCGACATCTCCGAGGTGTTGGCCGGCGAGGCGGGCGCCCTTAAGGAGCTACTGAAACCGCTCCCGCTCAAGGTGACCTACCACGACGCGTGTCACATCGCGCACTGCCAGGGGATCCGAAGCCAGCCGCGCACCCTCATTAACCTCATACCGGGCATCGACTTCCGCGAACTCCCGGAGGCTGACGCCTGCTGCGGGTCGGCGGGTACCTACAATATCGAGAAGCCGGAGATGTCGGACCGGGTGCTTTCGCGCAAAGTTTTAAACGTACAAAAGACCGGTGCCGACTACCTCGTCACCAGCAACCCCGGTTGTCTGTTGCAGCTCAAAAAGGCCCTCTCCGAGGCGACACCGCCGGTCAAGGTGATTCACCTGACCGAGCTTCTGCAGATGAGTATGAACGCCTGAGAGAGGGGTGAAAGCCGGTTCCAAAATCCGTCGCCGAGTGCGTCAATTTGACGCCATTGGCGCGTCTAGAGCCCAAAAATTATGTTGCCTTAGCTTATCTAATGTAGTATCGGTTCCTTCATGAAATTTACGCCGATAAAACCCAAAAAGGTATCGACGCAGATCGCCGAGCAGATCCGCAGCTCCATTTTGGCGGGTGAATTCAACCCGGGAGAGAAACTTCCTCCCGAGCGCGAACTGGCCGAGATGTTCGGGGTATCCCGCCCCTCGGTGCGCGAGGCGCTGAACATCCTCACATCCTCCGGCCTCGTCGAGACCTACCAGGGAGGCGGAACCCTGGTGCGCTCCCTGGTGGAGAATACGGCGGCCATGCCGCTCACCGAACTGATCCGCATCGACGGTGACCGCGCTCTGGACGTCATCGAGGTACGCAAGGGGATGGAATCCTGGACCGCCTGGTATGCGGCTACCCGTGCGCTCCCCGAGGACATCAGGCGTCTGGAGGCGGTGATCGACGGGATGAGGAAGAACCTCGAGGAGCTGAAGCACTCCGAGGATTTCGACGCCCATTTCCACATGCT
Organism: Geomonas ferrireducens; assembly: GCF_004917065.1. Classification (NCBI taxonomy): domain Bacteria; kingdom Pseudomonadati; phylum Thermodesulfobacteriota; class Desulfuromonadia; order Geobacterales; family Geobacteraceae; genus Geomonas; species Geomonas ferrireducens. The sequence goes on along the minus strand of NZ_SSYA01000002.1, from coordinate 1,420,997 downwards.
GGTGGCCCGCGCCACGCACAACGTGGTCTGGTCGCACATGATGCAGAGCATCTTCGAGGCGATGCAGGAATTCCAGCGTGATGTCTGGCGCGCCGTCTACTTAACCGAAGAGGATCAGCGCCTGCTCTTCAACCATCATCTGAAGATCTACGAGATGATCCGGGACCGGGATGCCGACGGCGCCCGCGGCGCGATGCTAGAGCACCTGGACTTCGCTCAGAAGCGCTGCTCCGTCTACGTATCGATGCGCGGCTCCGAATAGACCTTTACCCGAACCACCTTTAAGGCCCGACAGAGATCTCTGCCGGGCCTTTTCTGCCTCTGCATCCGGCTTCGCTGCTTTGAGCGCCGCGTGTTATGCCTTTTAAAGGGCTTGCCGCGGGCTCCTTTTTGGTTGAAGCAAATTTTCTTTTTAGTTATAGTTACGCGATTTATTTCCCTGCAGATAAAACCAAGGAGGGTTTACATGATAGATTTTCTGGGCGATTGGAAGAGAACCAGTTATTGCGGCGAGTTGAGGGCCGAGCACATCGGTCAGGATGTGGTCCTGATGGGGTGGGTCTCCAAGCGGCGCGACCACGGCGGTCTCATCTTCGTTGACCTGCGCGACAGGGACGGCATCGCCCAGGTGGTTTTCGACCCGGAAAGAAACGCCGATGCACACGGAAAGGCCGAGGGCGCGAGGAACGAATACGTCCTCGCCATCAAGGGGACCGTGGCGGCCCGCCCGGAAGGGACCGTGAACCCGAAGATGAAGACCGGCGAGATCGAGGTGCTGGTCAAGGAGTGCAAGCTCCTGAACCCCTCCAAGACGCTCCCCTTCACGCTGGACGGCTTCGTCGACGTGAACGAGAACATCCGCCTCAAGTACCGCTACCTTGATCTTAGGACCGGTCAGCTGCAGCAGAACCTGATCCTGCGCTCCAAGGTCGCCCAGCTGACCCGCCAGTATCTGACCGACAACGGTTTTCTCGAGCTCGAGACCCCGTTCCTCACCAAGTCCACCCCCGAGGGCGCCCGCGACTTCCTGGTGCCTTCGCGCATCAACAAGGGTGACTTCTACGCGCTGCCGCAGTCCCCGCAGCTCTTCAAGCAGATCCTCATGGTTTCCGGTTTCGACCGTTATTTCCAGATCGTACGCTGCTTCCGCGACGAGGACCTGCGCGCCGACCGCCAGCCCGAGTTCACCCAGATCGACTGCGAGATGTCCTTCATCGACCGTGAAGACATCATCACCGTGATGGAGGGGCTCATGGCCCGCATCTTCACCGAGGCGCGCGGCGTGAAGGTCGAGCTCCCGATCCAGAGGATGACCTACCAGGAGGCGATCCGCCGCTTCGGCGTGGACAACCCGGACCTGCGCTTCGGCCTCGAGCTTGTCGAGCTCTCCGACATCGTAAAGAACTCCGGCTTCAAGGTCTTCGCGGACGTGGTGAGCGGCGGCGGCATCGTCAAGGGGATGAACGTGAAGGGTGCGGGCTCCATGAGCCGCAAGGAGATCGACGACCTCACCGAATTCGCCAAGATCTACGGCGCCAAGGGGCTCGCCTACGTGAAGATGACCGCGGAAGGGTGGCAGTCCCCGATCGCGAAGTTCTTCACCCCGGAAGAGATCGCCACCATGGACAAGGCTTTCGGCGCCGAGGAAGGGGACCTGCTCCTTTTCGTCGCGGACAAACCGAAGGTGGTCAACGACTCCCTCGGCAAGCTCAGGAACCACCTGGCCGCCAAGATGGGGCTCACCGACCCGAACGAGTACCGTTTCGTCTGGATCACCGATTTCCCGCTGCTTGAGTGGGACGACGAGGAGAAGCGCTGGGCTGCGGTGCATCACCCCTTCACCGCGCCGATGGACGAGGACCTGCAGTACGTCGAGAGCGATCCCGGCCGCTGCCGCGCTAAGGCATACGACCTCGTGCTGAACGGCAACGAGATCGGCGGCGGTTCCATCAGGATCCATCAGGAGGAGGTGCAGTCCCTGATGTTCAAGATGCTCGGCCTCTCCGAGGAGAACGCCCGCGGCAAGTTCGGCTTCCTTCTGGACGCCCTCGAGTACGGCACCCCGCCGCACGGCGGCATCGCCTTCGGCCTTGATCGTCTCATGATGCTCATCACCGGCTCCGAATCGATCCGCGACGTCATCGCCTTCCCGAAGACGCAAAAGGGTGCCTGCCTCATGTCCGAAGCTCCCTCCGGCGTCGATACGCTGCAGTTGCGCGACCTGGGTATCCGTCTCGCCGTCAAACAGTAAAAAGGGGCGTCCGCCATTGAGGCTTTTGGCCCGACTGATAACCCTGCTGCTTCTTATTTCCGCGGCGGCCTGCGCAACGCAGCCGCCGCGGTTTCGTGAGGAAGCCGCCGCCAAGCTTGACCAGCTCAAGTTCGAGGGTGGAGAGCGTCTGTACCCCGCCGAGTACGCCAGCGTGCTTCAGGCGTTCCTGAAAGGGGACGCCTACATGATGGAGGATGAGTCGAAGGAGGCGGATCGTTACTTCCAGCTCACCCTGCTCAAGGGAGACCTTCTGGCCCAGGAGGTGGCTGCCGAGAAGGCGCGCCTTTTGGCCGAGGAAAAGGCGCGGCTTGCCGAAGAGCAGCGGCAAGCCGAGCTGGAGCGGCTCGCCAAGCTGGAAGAGGAGCGCCTCGCAAAGGCGCGGGCGCTTGAAAAGGCCCAGAAGGAGGCCGCCGAGGCTGAGCGTAAGAAGGCAAAGCCCCCGGTCAAGGAGCCGGTCCTCGTCCCATCCTGGTCGGTGCGCCGGGGGGAATCGCTCCCTCTTATCGCATCGCGCTCCGAGGTCTACGGCGACAGGAATCTCTGGCCCCTGATCTATCGCGCCAACCGCGACCAAATCCGCGACCCGCGGCACATCTGGCCCGGCCAGATCCTCAGGGTACCCAGGAACCTTGGGCGCGACGATTACGCCGAGGCGAGGCGCTACGCTCAGGAACACCCGCTGCACTGATCCAAACCCTTGTAGGACGATATTTTTAAACGGTATTTCCTCGGTATCAAAAAAAGGCCATTACGGACGGTCGCCAAGTGCCAGGAAGGGAAGAGGACTTCCACGCACTCCTTGTTGAAGCCACTGTCGCCCGCTCGCCCGTGTGCGCCCATAAGCACCTGCAATGACCTGCTTTTTTTCATGGGTCTGCTGCGGCTTCCGCGCTTTACCTCACTCCCGTTTTCACGCTGACCCACATTTATTTCTTCACGAGATCCCTCCCAGATTTTCCCTTGACAGTGAAAAACGTTTTGTATACTGTATACAAAATTTGAAATCCAAAAATATCCTGCTAACATCCCATAATCCTTCATATATTTTGCGAGACGCCGCGAAGGGGAGGCTTTTGCCCCGGATGGCAGGCGGTTGACGGGCTCCCGCAGACAGATAAAACACCATGTCGGGCGATGCAGCGTGGCTTTGCCCACCATTTTGTATTTGTGCATTGCATAAAAACCAAGGAGAGATCATGACAACTAATGCAAAGATCGTTTGGACCAAGATCGACGAGGCCCCCGCACTGGCAACCTACTCCCTGCTCCCCATCGTCAACGCCTTCACCAAGGCGGCTGGCGTCGAGGTAGAGACCAGGGACATCTCGCTGGCCGGCAGGATCATCGCGAACTTCCCGGAGAACCTGACCCCGGAGCAGAAGATCGCTGACGAACTCGCCTACCTCGGTGAGCTGACCCAGAAGCCGGAAGCCAACATCATCAAGCTCCCCAACGTCTCCGCCTCCATCCCGCAGCTCAAAGCCGCCATCGCCGAGCTCCAGAGCCAGGGGTACAACATCCCCAACTACCCGGAAGAGCCCAAAACCGACGAAGAGAAGGCGCTCGCGGCACGCTTCGCCAAGGTGCTCGGCTCCGCGGTAAACCCGGTCCTGCGTGAGGGTAACTCCGACCGTCGCGTCGCCAAGGCGGTCAAGGAATACGCCAAGAAGCACCCGCACAAGATGGGCGCCTGGTCCTCCGACTCCAAGAGCCATGTTTCCAACATGAGCGCCGGTGATTTCTACCACTCCGAGAAATCGGTGACCCTGAAAGAGGCCACCACCGCCAGGATCGAGTTCGTCGACAACCTGGGTAAGGTGACCGTGATGAAGGAGAAGCTCCCGCTGCAGGCTGGCGAGGTGCTGGACGGCTCCTTCATGAACGTACGGGCGCTGCGTAAGTTCATCCAGGAGCAGATCGACGACGCCAAGGCAAAGGGGATCCTCTTCTCCGTGCACCTTAAGGCGACCATGATGAAGATCTCCGACCCGGTCATCTTCGGTCACTTCGTCTCCGTCTACTTCAAGGACGTCTTCGAGAAGCATGAGGCGACCTTCAAGGAGATCGGCGTCAACGCCGACCTGGGCCTTGGCGACCTCTACAAGAAACTCGACAAGCTCCCGGCAGGCAAGAAGGCAGAGATCGAGGCCGACATCCAGGCCACCTACGCCAAGCAGCCGCCGCTGGCCATGGTCGATTCCGACAAAGGGATCACCAACCTGCACGCCTCCAACGACATCATCATCGACGCCTCCATGCCGGTCGTCATCCGCGACTCCGGCAAGATGTGGGCCCCGGACGGCAAACTCGCCGACACCAAGTGTGTGATTCCGGATACCTGCTACTCCGAGTGGTACCAGGAGTGCATCGACTTCTGCAAGAAAAACGGCCAGTTCGACCCGACCACCATGGGCGCCACCTCCAACGTCGGCCTCATGGCGCAGAAGGCCGAAGAGTACGGCTCCCACGACAAGACCTTCGTCGCACCGCTCAACGGCACCATGCGCGTCGTCGACGCCGCAGGCGAAGTGCTGATCCAGCACCAGGTAGAGCAGGGTGACATCTGGCGCGGCTGCCAGGCGAAGGATCTCCCGATCCGCGACTGGGTCAAGCTTGCCGTCAGCCGTGCCCGCGCAACCGGTGCTCCGGCCGTCTTCTGGCTCGACAAGAACCGCGCACACGACGCCCAGATGATCGAGAAGGTGAACACCTACCTGAAGGATCACGACACCACCGGTCTCGAGCTCCACATCATGTCCCCGGTCGAGGCGATGAGGTTCACCCTCCCGAGGGCGAAGGCCGGCAAGGACACCATCACCGTCACCGGCAACGCGCTCAGGGATTACCTGACCGACCTTTTCCCGATCCTCGAACTCGGCACCTCCGCGAAGATGCTCTCCATCGTTCCGCTGCTCGCGGGCGGCGGCCTCTTCGAGACCGGTGCGGGCGGCTCCGCTCCGAAGCACGTGCAGCAGTTCCAGCAGGAAGGCTACCTGCGCTGGGATTCCCTGGGCGAGTTCCTTGCCCTCGCGGTCTCCCTCGAGCACCTGGCCGCTACCTTCAAGAACGAGAAGGCCGCGCTCCTCGCCGAGACCCTCGACGTTGCCAACACCAAGTTCCTGGATCAGAACAAGAACCCGGCGCGTAAAGTCGGCCAGATCGACAACCGTGGCAGCCACTTCTACCTGGCCATGTACTGGGCCGAGGCTATCGCCGCCCAGACCAAGGACGCCGGCCTCGCCGCCAAGTTCGCCAAGGTGGCGAAGGCGCTCCAGGAGAACGAAGAGAAGATCAACGCCGAGCTCATCGGCGCCCAGGGCAAGCCGGTCGACATGGGGGGCTACTACCACCCGAATGATGCCAAGACCGAGGCCGCGATGCGTCCGAGTGCAACCCTGAACGCGATCGTTGACTCGATCAACTAACAGGCGTAAACGTAGGATTCGCTTCACCGGAAGATAATCACATTCTATTAACGGAGGAAGAAAACATGGCACGTAAGAAAATCGCACTTATCGGTGGTGGTCAGATCGGCGGCGTACTTGCACAGCTCGCAGCTCTGCGCGAACTGGGTGACGTGGTGATGTTCGACATCGTGGAAGGCCTTCCGCAGGGCAAGATGCTCGATATCGCCGAAGTAGGCTCTGTTGACGGCTTTGACTGCTGCCTCAAGGGCACCAACAGCTACGAGGACATCCAGGGCGCCGACGTCGTCATCGTCACTGCAGGTCTTCCCCGCAAACCGGGCATGAGCCGCGACGACCTGATCGAGGTCAACTCCAAGATCATGACCTCCGTCGCGGAAGGGATCAAAGCCCACGCACCGAACTCCTTCGTCATCGTCATCTCCAACCCGCTCGACGCGATGGTGACCCTGTGCCAGAAGATCACCGGCTTCCCCTACAACCGCGTCATCGGTCAGGCCGGCGTCCTCGACTCCGCACGCTTCAAGACCTTCATCGCCTGGGAACTCGGCGTTTCCGTCAAGGACGTGAACGCGATGACCCTGGGCGGCCACGGCGACGACATGGTGCCGCTGGTCCGTTACGCCTCCGTGAACGGCATCCCGGTCATGGAACTCCTCGAGAAGAAATACAAGGACAAGGCTAAGGCCAAGGAAGTCATGGACGCCATGGTCAAGAGGACCCGCGGTGCAGGCGGCGAGGTTGTCGCCCTGCTGAAAACCGGTTCCGCCTTCTACTCCCCGGCTTCCTCCGCGATCTGCATGGCGGAGTCCATCCTGAAGGACCAGAAGCGCGTACTGCCGACCTGCGCATACCTGAACGGCGAGTTCGGCGTGAAAGGCTTCTACGTCGGCGTTCCCTGCGTCCTGGGCGAGAACGGCGTCGAGCAGATCCTCGAGTTCGAACTCGACGCAGAAGAGCAGGCGATGATGGACAAGTCCGTCGCCGCCGTTAAGGAACTCGTTGGTTCCATGAAGTAAGAAAGAACTGCAGCAGGTACTACCAGGGGGTAGGGAGGTTTCCCCTCTCTACCCCCTTTTTACAAAACGTGAGGGGCCGGGCGTAAATTCGGGCGCTTGCATTTTGTATACACTATGTGTTATATACCCACAATTTGCACAGCCTGCGAGGGCAATTTGTCAAAGGAGCTACGTTGATGGAGAAAACACCGGCGAACATCGAGATCATCGAGAAGTACTGCAAGGGGTGCCACATCTGTGTGGAATTCTGCCCCACCAAGGTCTTGGAAATGAAGGGTTTTGTGGCAAGCGTCAAGAACCTTGAGGCATGCATCAAGTGCATGCAGTGCGAGCTTAGATGCCCTGATTTTGCAATCAAAGTATCGTAAACAATTTTAGGAGGTAAGAAAGTGGCTAAAAAAGTTGCATTCCTTCAGGGGAACGAAGCTGCCGCACAGGGGGCACTCTACGCCGGGTGCACGTTCTTCGGCGGTTATCCGATTACTCCCTCTACCGAGGTCGCTGAGGTGTTGTCCGCAGAACTTCCCAAAATTGGCGGGAAATTCATCCAGATGGAGGATGAGATCGGCGCCATGGCTTCCGTCATAGGTGCTTCCCTTGCCGGCTCCAAGGCGCTCACCGCGACCTCCGGCCCGGGTCTCTCCCTGAAGCAGGAGCTCATCGGCTACGCCTGCATCGCCGAGGTTCCCGTCGTCATCGTGAACGTCATGAGGGGCGGCCCCTCCACCGGCATGCCGACCGGTCCTTCCCAGTCCGACGTGATGAGCGCCAAGTGGGGCACCCACGGCGACCACCCGGCCATCTGCCTTGTACCGGCTTCCGTGCAGGAGCTCTTCGAAGAGACCGTGCGCGCCTTCAACCTGGCCGAGAAGTACCGCACCCCGGTAATGGTTATGCCGGACGAGATCGTTGCTCACATGCGCGAGCGCATCGTGTTCCCCGAGCCAGGTGAGCTCGAAGTGATCAACAGGACCGCCCCGAGCGTTCCGCCGGCAGAGTACAAGCCGTACGACACGAGCTTCGGCGACGTTCCGCCGCTGGCCGCTTACGGCTCCGGCTACAAGTTCCACGTAACCGGCCTCAACAAGGCGCAGGACGGCTTCCCGACCACCAAGGCTGCCTTGGTTCAGGCAGAAGAAGAGCGCCAGGTGCGCAAGGTCGACGCCAACGTCGACGACATCGTGACCTTCGAGGAGTACATGCTCGATGACGCCGAAGTCGCCATCATCGCTTTCGGCTCCACCTCCCGCTCCGCACGCTTCGCGGTAAACGAGGCGAGGAAAGAGGGCATCAAGGCCGGTCTCTTCAGGATCAAGACCTTCTGGCCGTTCCCGGACAAGCAGATCGCAGCACTTGCCGGCAAGGTGAAGGCGTTCATCACTCCGGAGATGAACCTTGGCATGTGCACCGGCGAAGTGAAGCGTTGCGCCGAAGGCAAAGCCAGCGTCCACGGCATCTTCCGCGTCGACGGCGAGCCGATCAACCCGGGGCAGATCCTCGAAAAGATCAAGGAGGTTAAGTAACATGTCTTTTGATTACGATAAGTACATCCGTCCCGGGAAACTGCCGCACATCTGGTGCCCGGGCTGCGGTCACGGCATCGTCATGAAGGGCCTGATCAGGGCCATCGACACCCTCGGCCTTAGCAAAGAGAACACCGCGATCGTCTCCGGTATCGGCTGCGCATCCCGTCTTCCCGGCTACCTCGACTGCTGCACCCTGCACACCGCTCACGGCCGTGCTGCTGCATTCGCCACCGGCGTAAAGATGGCCCGCCCCGAGATGAACGTCATCCTCTGCGGTGGCGACGGCGACGGTACCGCCATCGGCGGTAACCACTTCATCCACGCATGCCGCCGCAACATCGACATGACCTACATCATCATGAACAACAACATCTACGGGATGACCGGCGGCCAGTTCTCCCCGTGCACCCCGACCGGTGCCAAGGCTTCCACCACCCCGTACGGCAACCCTGATCCGTCCTTCGACGTGGCGAAACTGGCCATCGGCGCAGGCGCGACCTTCGTTGCCCGCGGCACCGCCTACCACGCGACCCAGATCGACAAGCTGATCGTGGAAGCGATCCAGCACAAGGGCTTCTCCGTGGTTGAGATTCTCGACGACTGCCCGACCACCTACGGTCGTCGCAACAAGTTCAAGTCCGTCATCGAGATGATGAACCGTCTGAAGGACATCGCCGTTCCGGTGAAGGCCGCCGAGAAGATGACCCCGGAGCAGCTCGAAGGGAAGATCATCACCGGCGTTCTGTACAAGGAAGAGAAGCCGGAGTACACCACCGAGTACGCGAAAGTCATCGAGCGCGCCAAGAAATAAAAAAGGAGGAGAACCTCAGATGTCTCAGAGATATGAAATCAGATTTTCCGGGGCTGGCGGGCAGGGTCTCATCCTCGCCGGCGTCATCATGGCGGAAGCCGCTTCCATCTACGACGGCAAGCAGGCCGTTCAGTCGCAGAGCTACGGCCCCGAGGCAAGGGGCGGTGCATCCAAGTCGGAGGTCATCGTTTCCGACACCATGATTGACTATCCGAAGGCGACCGTCGTCGACGCGCTCCTCGCGCTGACCCAGGAAGCCTGCGACAAGTACTCCCACGACCTGAAGGAAGGCGGGGTGCTGCTGGTCGATTCCGATCTGGTCACCAAGCTTCCCAAGGGGAACTTCAAGACCGTTTCCTTCCCGATCATCAACACCGCCAAGAACGAAGTCGGCCGTGAGATCGTGGCAAACATCGTGGCGCTTGGTGCCATGGTGGCGCTGACCGGCGTGGTCAGCAAGGAAGGGGCCGAGAAGGCGGTTCTCGCCCGTGTTCCGGAAGCTTTCATGGAGCTGAACAAGAAGGCGTTCCAGCTTGGTTTCGAGAAGGCGACTGCGGCCAAGGCCTAATCGCATCACCTCTGTAGCACGGAAAGGCCCGGCGTAACAGCCGGGCCTTTTTTTTGTGCCGCCGCCCCCGAGGGATGGCTGTTCGCAAGCATGCCAGCCCGCTAGCCCGCTAGCCCGCCAGCCTGCTAGTTCGCCAGCCTGTTAGCGCGGCATGCAGCCAGTCCGTCAGACCAGTCAGACCAGTCAGACCAGTCAGACCAGTCAGACCAGTCAGACCAGTCAGACCAGTCAGACTTGTCCGACAACTCCGACAACTCCGACAACTCCGACAACTCCGATGTCCGCAGCCGCCGAATCTTGCACTATGCCACCTATAAGCTAGAATCCACTCTTACAAAGCAAAGCCTGAGAGGATCCCCGCATGCCATTGGAACTGTGTCAACTAGCGCTGAGACAGACCCTCGATCTCATCACCCTCACCGATGACACCTTGCGCGATCTAACCCGCCGCAAGTTCAGCAGCGACGAACTATACAACGAAGTGCTGGGTAAATTACTTGGAGGCAACGGCCGCCGCGGCCCTTCTGGCATCCTCATCGCCAACGAAGGGCCCGACGCCACCTGCTGCAACGGACAGGTATTTCATCTGCGCGACGAGCGACTGCTGGAGCGCTCAGAGGCAATAAGCATCGAACCCGGCTCGAGCTACGCCGGGAGCCTTCTCCTTGTGGAAGGTGGAGCCGAAGTGGTGGCGCTTAACTGGAACGACATCTGTGCGAACATCGGTGAATTCCAGTCATTCTTTCATCCCAAGGTGGTCGAAGCGATGGGGGAGCCGATCCTCAACTTCGTAAGTTGCCGGATCAGCGGCGACGTGAAAGGGGTGATTGAGGCCTTCAATTATCAGGGGAGGGTAACCGAGTACGACGCCGATGTTCTGCGCAGCGCCGCCGTCATGATCGGTTCACTGTTGACCGTCTCCAACGGGATGCGCGAGACGGAGCATGCTTTCACCTACACCATACAGGCGCTCGCGCGGGCCTGCGAGGCCGCCGAGCCCGACACCGGCCGCCACATCGTGCGCGTGAACCGCTACGCCGGCGCACTTGCCGCCAACATGGGGTTCAACAACGAGTTCGTGAACGACATGTCCATTTCGGCGCAGATGCACGATGTGGGGAAAATCCGCATCCCCACCGAGATCCTGCTCAAAGAAGGAAGGCTGACGCCGCGGGAAATGAAACTGATACGCCAGCATCCCGCCTACGGTTCCGAGATCATCGGCGATTCCCCGCGACTTCGGATCGCCAGAGAGATCGCACTCTCGCATCACGAGAACTGGGACGGCACCGGGTACCCCAAACGGCTCAGGGGGGAACGGATTCCCATCTCGGGGCGCATCGTGAAGGTCGCTGACGTGTACGACGCGCTCCGATCACGCCGCAGTTACAAGGGGGCCATGACCCATGAAGAGGCCCTCCATGTGTTTCGAAACGGGGACGACCGGATCAACCCGGCAGCTCATTTCGACCCCGCCGTTCTAGCCGCCTTTTTTAGAATCGAGCACATGTTCGAGATGATCTTCGACAGCTCGATTCTGAAACTAGGCTTCGACCGAGCGGTGACCCCGACCGATTCGAAATAGATAAGGTAACGGTGAAAAGGTAGAAGGTAGAAGGTAGAAGGTAGAAGGTAGAAGGTAGAAGGTAGAAGGTAGAAGGTAGAAGGAGTGCCGGCGGCGGGGAGAAAACTGTCCTCTGCGGAAATGAAGCGAGGCGCGTCCCCTCGCCCGACGGGAGAGGGACAGGGTGAGGGAAGGATTCATCCACCCAGGCGTGCCCTGAACTGACTCACCCTCTGCTGCATGATGATCTGCTGCAACTTCTCCGGAGGCACTTCCTTACCGTCCAGCAGTGCCGGATCGATGCCCAACTGCGCCGCGTTCAATTTAGCCACCTCGAGCGCCACCTCCCATCCCGGCATGGAAGCATGAAAGTCCGCCGCCACCTGCAAAGGCAGGAACTCCTGAATCCCCCCCTTGATGGCATCCAGCGCGAGCCGTATCTTCGTCGAGTCCCGCAGTTCCTCCCAACGATTGGCGTTGTTGTGCAGCCGGTTCGTTGCCTGCAGCGCACGTTGCAGCGCGGCCGGTAGTCTCAGCCTCCTGCAGAAGGCCGGTACCTGTTCGGCCCCCAGCGTATCGTGCCCGTGGTGTTTGGGATGCAGTTCCGGTGGCGTGTAGAGCTTGCCGAGATCGTGGAAGAGGGCACAGAAGCGGGCGACGGGCTCGGGTGTCAGTCTAGCCATCCGTTCCAGCACCTGCAGGGAATGCGTGAAGAGGTCACCCTCGGGGTGGTGCTGCGGAGGACCTGCCGGAATCTCCACCATCCTGAAGATCTCGGGGAGGAAGTTGACGCCGATGTTTAACTCCAGCATGCGGCGGAAGAATCGGGAGGGGTCTTCCTTGGTGAGCGCCTTGAGCATCTCCTGGGAAAACCGCTCCACCGGGATGCGCTGCAGGGATGCGGTCCAGTCGCGTCCCTTCAGGATCCGCTCCGCTTCAGCATCGAGCCGCCAACCCTCGCACTCGAACCGGAAGGCGCGCAGGATGCGCAGCGGATCATTGGTAAGGCTTTCGGGGGAGCAGCAACGCAGCACGCGACCTTCAAGGTCGGCTTTACCGCCGAGAGGATCGACGAGCCGCCCCTCCAGTGACATGGCCATGGCGTTCACGGTGAAGTCGCGCCGGGAAAGGTCCTCGGGGAGCGCATCGAGCGACGGGAGCCATGTTATTTCGATCTTCCCGAAGGGCTCCTTGAAGCGGAAATAGATATTAGGGGTGCTCTTCGACTCGACTAGGCGAAACCCCAGCGCGGTGAGCTCCGAGACGGGGGCCGCAGCCACGAGGTCCACATCCTGGCAATCCACCCCCAGAAGGACGTCCCGCACCATCCCGCCGACCAGAAAGATGGAAGGGTGCAGGGGCTCCGGGAAAAACCGCTTCAATGCCGCAATCAGCCGGTCCATGAAAACCCTCGTCTGAAGACGAAAAACTTAACGCAAAGACGCCAAGGCGCAGAGGCGCTAAGAAAACCTTAAACTGGAAAAAACAAGTCTGGCATCTCTATACTCTGCGTCTTTGCGGCTCCGCGTCTTTGCGTTAAAGATGTTCAGAAACAATGAAGGATGCCGTGCCCAAGATAAACAGGAATGAAAAACACCAGCAAAAGAAAGGCTTCGAGAAATTCCCAAAGCCAGTCTTTTACCTCTTTGCGTCTTGGCGGCTCTGCGCCTTTGCTTTAAGCCTTTAAGTCTTGCGCCTTTTCCAGGAGTGCCACGTCCTCGACGTGTACCGTCTGCGGGAACATGTCCACCGGCTGCACCTCGAGGGTCCGGTATCCCAGGCGGGACAGGATGTCCAGGTCGCGCGCCAGGGTCTCCGGCGAGCAGGAGACGTAGATGATGCGGGCAGGATTGATGGCCGCTACGCTCTTCAGGACCTTCTCTTCGCACCCTTTCCGGGGCGGGTTCAGTACGATCAGGTCGGCGCCACCCTCCTCGCCGATCTCGTCGATGAGATGCACGGCGTCGCCCGCCTCGAAGCTGCAGTTATCGGCGCGGTTCATTGCCGCGTTGGCGGTGGCGTCGGCGACGGCCGCCTCGACCACCTCGATCCCCACCACTTCGCGGGCCCGGTCCGCCAGGAAAAGCGAGATGCCGCCGATGCCGCAGTAAAGGTCGATCACCCGCTCCTTGCCTGAGAGATGCGCGAACTCCCGCACCTTCTCGTAGATGATGCGGGCGGCGCCGCTGTTCACCTGGAAGAAGGAGTGCGGCGAGAGGTTGAAGCTCTTGTCGCCGATGAAGGCCTTCAGGCTCTGCGCCTTCGTTATGGAGCGGTCCTTGTGGCCGAAGATCACGTTCCCCGTGGAGTTGTTGATGTTCTGTGCCACGACGGCGACCTCGGGGACCGCCTGCTGGACGAACTTGGCCAGGTGATGCATCTCGTTGTAGCCCTGATCCGTGGTCACGAAGACCACCATGACCTGGTTCCCGGGCTCGGCCACGCGCACCACCAGGTAGCGCAAGAGCCCCATCTCGCTCTTCGGGTTGTAAATCTGCACCTTCCCCTTCTTGATCCCGGCCTTCGCGGCCTTAACCACCTTGTTGATCAGCGGATGGTGCAGCGCGCAGTCCTCGATCTCCAGCACGTCGTGCGTATTGCGACGGTATATCCCGATCACCGGGTCGGAGTGCTTGCCGGCGACGACGAGTTTCGCCGTGTTGCGGTAGCCTAGCTCGCTCGGTGAGGCGATCACGTCATGTATGGTGGCGCTGGAAAGGGAAGGGTATCTGCGGATCTGGCGGCTCACCATTTCCTTTTTCCAGGCGAGCTGGGCCGGGTAGCGCATCTGCATGAGCCCGCAACCGTCGCAGGCCTTCCCCATTTTGCAGGCAGCTGAGGGGGCGCGGTCGGGAGACCGCTTCAAAAGCTTAATTATGTTGGCGAAGGACTCCCTGCGCCCGACGTATGTGATCTTCCCGACAACGGTCTCACCGGCGAGTCCGCCGGCTATGAGAACGCGGGTCCCTTCGTGGATGGCGACGCCGAACCCCTCTTCGTTGTTGGAAATAATCTGGAGTTCCAGCACTTGGCCGCTGCGCAGCGCAGGCTGGCGCTCTTCCCTGGTTCCGGCCGGACGCGCCGGTTTCCCCTTTGCCTGCTTGGCGGACGCTTTGCCATCGGCCTTCTTGAAGGTTTTTCCTGCAGGTTGCTCGCGCTGGTCGCGTGGCTTTCCTGCTGCGGGACGGGCAGGTTTCTCCGCGCGGGAAGGGACCGCCGCTGCCCGTTCCGGCTTGGCTGCAGGCTTCTTCGTCTTCGGAGCGGGAGTATTTTCCTTGCGGGAAGGTTTTGAGTTCTCGGTGAAATGCTTTGGTTTGCTGGTATTTTTCATCCTTCTTTCATAGATTGAAAAGCCAACCGTGTCAACCGCCGAATTGCTGCCACTCTGCCTTGCATAGGTGACCCCGAGGGATACACTAACGCTGGCGCAACTCTCATTGTGTCGGATAGAGACAAGTCGAGAAAGATTTAAGCCTTGGAGGTGATCATGGCCGGCCTGAGAAAACAGCTGCTGTTCCTTGTGGTGGGGATGTTGTGCGCCGCATTGCCGCTGCAGGCAAAGGAGGCAAAGATGTCGCAGATGAAACTGACCAGTTCCGCGTTCAGTCACTCGGCCCGCATTCCGGCCGCCTTCACCTGTGACGGCTCCGACACGAGCCCGCCGCTTGCCATCTCCGGAGTCCCCGGCGAAGCCAGATCCCTTGCCCTCATCATGGACGACCCCGACGCCCCGGCTGGGACCTGGGTGCACTGGGTGCTCTGGAATATCGATCCGGCCACCAGGGAAATCGCGCAGGGTGGCGTTCCCCACGGGGCCGAGCAGGGGATGAACAGCTGGCGGCGCAAAGGCTACGGCGGCCCGTGCCCGCCGTCCGGGCAGCACCGTTACTACTTCCGCCTCTACGCACTCTCCGAACGTCTGAACCTTCCCTCCAACAGCACGAGAAAAGAACTCGACCTTGCCATGAGGGGGAAAATCCTGGCACAGACCGAGCTCCTAGGTCTCTACGCGCACAAGTGACGCCTCAATACACGAAGCAGTCGCATCCGGGGGGTGGGAAGCGCCATCCCCTCTGCAACGAGGTGTGGGCGTGCCCCCTATGTAGGGGCTGCACGTCGGCTTGCGCATCCACTTTGTGATACCCCCCGTACCGATCCACCGGCGACCAGTCCGGGCTCACCGGTAGGGGCGGGACCAGGTTGCCGAACTCCTCTCCGCCGTACACCACCTTCCCGCCGACGACGGTAAGCACGGACTCGATCCCTTTGATCTCCTCCTCGGGAACCGTGAAGTAATCGGACGAGAGCACGGCGAGGTCGGCCAGCGCGCCCGGAGCGAGGGAACCTTTTTTCCCCTCCTCCTGGGAAAACCAGCTGCTCCCGCGGGTGTACAGGGTTAGGGCCTCCATGCGGGTCAGCCGGTTCTGTTCGGGGTAAAGGATGCTTCCGCCAATGGTTCGCCCGCTCACCATCCAGTAGAGCGAGAGCCACGGGTTGTAGCTCGACACCCGCGTCGCGTCGGTACCAGCTCCCACCGGAATCCCCATCTCCAGCATGGACCTTATGGGGGGAGCGTGTGACGTGAGCCGCTCGCCGTAGCGTTCCAGGAAATATTCGCCCTGGAAGGCCATGCGGTTCTGGGTCGCGATGCCGCCGCCGAGTGCGGCGACCCGCTCCAGATTCCTGGCCGAGATAGTCTCCGCGTGATCGAAGAACCAACGGAGCCCTGCGAAAGGAACGACGCGGTGCACCGCCTCGAAAACGTCGAGGAAGCGCGTGATCGACTCGTCGTAGGTGGCGTGGAGTCTGAAGGGCCAGCGCTTCTCGACCAGAAGCCGTACCACCTGCACGAGCTCTCCCTCCATATCCGACGGGAGGTCCGGGCGAGGTTCCAGGAAGTCCTCGAAATCCGCCGCCGAGAACACCAGCATCTCGCCCGCCCCGTTCATGCGAAGGAAATCGTCCCCCTGTCCCGGTCCCGTCATGGTCACCCACTCCGAAAAATCGGCGAGTTCACCTTTGGGGTGCTGGGTAAAGAGGTTGTATGCGATGCGCAGCGGCAGTTCACCCCGGTCGGCGAGCTCGTTGATCACCCGGTAGTCGTCCGGGTAGTTCTGGAAGCCGCCTCCCGCATCGATGGCGCTCGTTAGCCCGAGCCGGTTCAACTCCCTGAGGAAATGGCGCGTGGAGTTCATCTGGTCCTCGAAGGCGAGCTTCGGCCCCTTGGCGAGGCTCGCGTATAGCAGCATGGCGTTCGGTTTCGCAATCAAAAGTCCGGTCGGGTTGCCGTTTCTGTCCCGCTCGATCACCCCACCCGGCGGGTCAGGCGTATCCTTGCCGTAACCAAGCACATGCAGCGCCGCCCGGTTCACCAAGGCGCGGTCGTAGAGATGCAGCACGAAGACCGGGGTGTCGGGCGCCGCCAGGTTCAACTCCTCCAGGGTGGGCATGCGCCGCTCCTTGAACTGGAACTCGGTCCAGCCGCCGATCACCCGTACCCATTGCGGCGGCGGGGTCCGTCTCGCCTGCTCTTTCAGCATTTCAAGGGCGAGCGCCAGCGACGGCACCCCATCCCAGCGCAGCTCCATGTTGAAGTTGAGCCCGCCCCGGATGACGTGGATGTGCGAGTCGTTCAGCCCCGGGATTATCCGCCGTCCCGCAGCATCGATCCTTTGCGTATGTTCGTCGGCATCAGCGATCAGCTCCTCCCCGCCGAGACCCTCCACCTTGCCGTCGCTGATCGCGACGGCGGAGACTTCGGGACGTTGGGCGTCCAGCGTGCTGATCCTGCCGTTATATATAATCAGGTCAGGTCCCTTCATCTGCGTTACCTCCCGAAAAAAGCAGGCAAGGGGTTGATCCCTTGCCTGCCGGTTTACTATTTCGAGGAAACGGTGCGGCTTGCCGGTGCCCCGTGCACCATGGTGTAGGCGTACTCGACCCCCTGGCCGTACGCGCCGCCATGCTCCTTCACCGCCGCAATCACGTCGTCGTAGGTCTCCTTGCGCGCCCACGTTCTCTGGTACTCGAGCAGCACCTGCAACGCTGTCATCGGCACGGCTCCCGCCTGCTCGATGCGACGCATCGCCGCGTTGTGGGCGACGACGCTGGTCCCCCCGGAGGCGTCCTCCACGGCGTACACTTCATACCCCGCCTTCATGGCATCGAGCGTCGGGTAGGCGAGGCAGACCTCGGTCCAGAGCGCGGCCATGATCAGCTTGTTGCGCCCCGCGGCCTGCACCGCTTCCACGAACTTCGGATCGTCCCAGGAATTCATGGAGCTCCGCTCGATGATGTCGTTGTCAGGGAAGATGTCCAGGAGCTGGGGCCACATGTTGCCTGAGAAGCTCTTGCTCTCGACGGTGGTGAGGATGGTGGGGACGCGGAAGATCCTGGCGGCCTTTGCCAACAGGATCACGTTGTTCATAAGGGTCTGCCTGTCTATGCTGGCTACTCCGAAAGTCATCTGAGGCTGGAAGTCGATGAAGATGACCGTGCTGTTTGTTGGATTCAGCAGATCGAGTTTACTCATGACAGCTACCTCCTGTGTCTTTTACCTCCAATAGGCACAGTATAGTCCCACCGCTAATAAGTGGCGCGGGAATTTGCGGACTGTCGCAGCCCCTCCACTGCAACAGCGGAGGGGTTATCCTCCTTGCTTTTCCCCATAGATTTAGCTAGTATGTCCCGCTATGAAAAAACTCACCCGGCAGATCATGATAGGAAACGTGCCGATCGGTGGCGGCGCTCCTTGCTCGGTTCAGTCCATGTGTTCCACCGACACAAGGAACGTTGCAGCGACACTGGAACAGATAGGTCGCCTCGCCGAGGCAGGGTGCGAGATAGTGCGCTGCGCGGTGCCAGACATGGATGCCGCAAAGGCCCTTGCCGCAATCAAGGCGGGGAGCCCCATGCCGCTCATCGCCGACATCCACTTTGACTACAAGCTCGCCCTGCAGGCGCTCGAATCCGGCGTGGACGGCCTTCGCCTCAACCCAGGTAACATTGGCGAGCGCTGGAAGGTCGCCGAGGTGGTCAAGGCGGCCGCCGAAAGACAAATCCCGATCCGCATCGGCGTGAACGGCGGTTCGCTGGAGAAGGAACTCCTGGTCAAGTACGGGCACCCGACCCCCGAAGCGATGGTTGAGTCAGCACTCGGCCACGTCCGCATCCTCGAGGACCTCAACTACCGGGAGATCAAGATCTCCATCAAGGTGTCCGACGTGCTGAGGACGCTTGAGGCCTACCGGCTCCTCTCCAATGCCGTCGATTACCCGCTGCACATCGGCGTCACCGAGGCGGGCACCGTCTTTTCCGGCACCATCAAGTCCTCAGTGGGGCTCGGCATCCTGTTGCACCAGGGAATCGGCGACACCATGCGCGTGTCGTTGACCGGCGATCCGGTACACGAGGTGCGCGTCGCCTATGACATCCTGAAGTCGCTCGGCATCAGACAGCGCGGCATCAACTTCGTCTCCTGTCCGACCTGCGGCAGGTGCCAGGTAGATCTCATCCCAGTCGCCGAGGAAGTGGAGCGGCGCCTGGCCTACGTGGAGAGCAACATCACCGTCGCCGTCATGGGGTGCTCGGTGAACGGTCCCGGCGAGGCGCGTGAAGCCGATTTCGGCATAGCGGGCGGTAGGGGCGAGGGGCTTCTCTTCAAGCACGGCGAGATCCTGCGCAAGGTCCCCCAGGACCAACTGGCCGACGCACTCATTGAAGAAGTCCTGAAGGCAACGTCGAAAGCTTAAAGTGTTTTTTAAATTCATAAAGAGGTCGAACTAATGCGTTACTCCCAGTATTTTATCCCCACCGTTAAGGAAACCCCTTCCGATGCGGAGGTCATCTCCCACAAGCTGATGCTGCGCGCCGGCATGATCAGGAAGCTCGCCGCAGGCATCTACAACTACCTGCCGCTGGGGCTGCGCTCCATCCGCAAGGTGGAGCAGATCGTCCGTGAGGAGATGAACCGGGCAGGGGCCATCGAGCTCCTCATGCCCGCCGTGCAGCCGGCCGAGCTCTGGAAGGAATCCGGGCGCTGGGACTTCTACGGCAAAGAACTGCTCCGCTTCAAGGACAGGAAGGACGCCGAGTTCTGCATGGGACCGACCCACGAGGAGGTCATCACCGACCTGATCCGCAAGGAGATCAGGAGCTACCGGCAGATGCCCATCAACCTGTACCAGATCCAGGGTAAGTTCCGCGACGAGATCCGCCCGCGCTTCGGCCTCATGCGCGGCCGCGAGTTCATCATGAAGGATGCGTACTCCTTCGACGTGAACGAGGCTGGTGCCGACGTTTCCTACGAGAAGATGTACAAGGCCTACCGCCGCATCTTCGAACGTTGCGGGTTTAAGTTCCGTGCCGTCGAGGCCGACACCGGCACCATCGGCGGCAACTACTCCCACGAATTCATGGTGCTTGCCGACTCCGGTGAAGACGCCATCGTCTCCTGCTCCTGCTGCGAGTACGCGGCCAACATGGAGAAGGCCGAGACCAGGAAGAGCGCGGCAACGGAACACGCTGATCCCCGTCCCATGGAGCGCATAGCCACTCCGGGGCAGAAGAGCATCGAGGAAGTCTCCGCATTCCTCGGCGTCAACGCTACCCAGGTGGTGAAGACCCTGGTGCTCGTCGCCGACGGCGAGCCGGTGGTCGCCCTTTTGCGCGGCGACTACGACCTGAACGAGATCAAGTTGAAGAACCACTTGGGCGCCGCCGAGATCGAAATGGCCGAGGACGACGTCGTCCTCAAGGTGACCGGTGCTCCCACCGGCTACGCAGGCCCCGTCGGCCTCGCCGGCAAGGTGAAGGTGGTAGCCGACCTCTCGCTGGAGGGGATGCACAACTTCGTCACCGGCGCGAACGCCGCCGACATGCACCTGAAGAACGTCAACATCGGACGCGACTTCAGCGTCGAAGGGTTCGTCGATATCAGGAACGTCGTGATCGGCGACCCCTGCCCGCGCTGCGACAGCGGCAAGCTCGAGATCTGGCGCGGCATCGAAGTCGGCCACGTCTTCAAGCTCGGGACCAAGTACTCCAAGGCCCTGAACGCGAGCTTCCTCGACGCCAACGGCAAGGAGCAGATCATCTTCATGGGGTGCTACGGCATCGGCATCGGCCGTACCGTCGCCGCCTGCATCGAACAAAACCATGACGAGAACGGCATCATCTTCCCGATCCCCATCGCACCTTTCCACTGCATCGTCTCCGCGCTGTCCACCAAGGAAGACGAAGTGAAGGCAGCGTCCGAGCAGATCTACAACGAACTCCTGGAAGCAGGCGTGGAAGTGCTGCTCGACGACCGCGACGAGCGCCCGGGCTTCAAGTTCAAGGATGCCGACCTGATCGGCATTCCCCTCAGGATCGTGGTCGGCGCCAAGACCCTTGCGGAAGGCAAGGTCGAGCTGAAAGAGAGAAGGAGCGGCGAGGTGGAGATTCTGCCCATAGCTGAAGCCGTCGCCAAGGTGAAGGCAGCCGTTAAAGAGGCGCTGCAGGTATAAAACAAAAGAAGCGGAACACAGAGGACACAAAGGTACACAGAGAGCACAGAGAAATCCAAAAGGTTTTCCTCCGTGACCTCTGTGGACCTCAGAGTACTCTGTGTTGAGCTTTTAGACTTTGAAGGATGGAACCATGACCAGAGAAGAAGCTATCAAGAAGATCATTTTTGCCATGGATGTGAAGGAATTCAGCCATGTCCAGTACTGGGCCGAGCTCCTTTCCCAGCACGTCGGCATGTTCAAGGTCGGCAAACAGCTTTATACCGCCTGCGGCCCCGCAGCGGTTCGCATGATCCAGAAGTGCGGCGGCGAGGTCTTCCTCGACCTGAAATACCACGACATCCCGAACACCGTGGCCATGGCCGCCCTCGAAGCAGGCCACCTCGGCGTGCAGCTTTGCGACGTGCACGCGATGGGCGGTTACGAGATGATGAACAAGACCATGGAGACCCTCGACAAGAACTTCTCCGGTTGCACGCCGCGTCCGAAGGTCCTCGCCATCACCGTGCTCACCTCCTCCAACGAGGAAACCCTGCGCGGCATCGGCATCGATCTTCCGGTTCCCGAGATGGTGGTGAAACTGGCCAAACTTGCCAAGAGCGCAGGTGTCGACGGCGTCGTCGCATCCCCGCAGGAAGTTGGGCTCATCCGCGAAGCCTGCGGCAAGGACTTCCTCGTCGTCACCCCCGGAGTCCGTCCGAGCTTTGCCTCCGCCGACGACCAAAAGCGCATCATGACCCCGGCCGAAGCGGTCAAGGCAGGCTCCGACTACCTCGTCATCGGCCGTCCCATCGCCGCTGCCGAAAATCCTGCCGAAGCCGCCCAGAAGATCGTCGACGAGATCGTAGCCGGCTAGCAGTCGTACTCGGTTTACCTACAATCAACACCAACCGCGTCCGGATAGGACGCGAAGTAGAAATGAAGGAGCTTCCCCATTATGTGAGGAAGCTCCACCTATTTTGAGGGAACCATGTCAAAAGAAGAAATCATCTACGGCCTGAACCCGGTCATGGAAGCCGTCAGGGGCTCGCGCAAGATCTTCGAACTTTTCGTCGCCGGCACCAGCGCTGACAAGCGCCTGGAGAAGCTCCTAAAACTGGCCGCCGAAAAGAAGATCCCGGTGCGCCAGCGTGAGAAAGGCGATCTCAGCCGCCTGTGCGGCACCGAACACCACCAGGGCGTCGCCCTGAAGGTCGAGCCGTTCCCTTATGCCGATCTCGACGATGTGCTTGAAGGACTGGAAGGTAACCCGAACGGGCTCATCCTTGTGCTCGACAGCGTGCAGGACCCGCATAACCTGGGGGCCCTGATCCGTAGCGCTGCCTGTGCCGGCGCCCATGCCGTCGTGATCCCGAAGGACCGCGCCGCAGGCGTCACCGCCGTAGTCGAGAAGTCCTCCGCTGGCGCCACCGAGACCATCCCCGTGGCACAGGTGACCAACATCTCTCAAGCCCTTGAGAGTCTGAAAAAAGCAGGCTTCTGGATCTATGGAGCCGACGGTTCCGCCAGGAGCACTTTATACCAGCAGGACTTCACCGGCCGCGTGGCCCTTGTCATCGGCGGGGAAGGGGAGGGGATCCGTCCTTTGGTCCGAAAAGGGTGTGACGAAGTGGTGAGCATTCCGCTTCAGGGAGGCGTGAACTCGCTGAACGCATCAGTTGCCGGCGGGATCTTCCTGTTCGAGGTTGTTCGTCAAAGGGTTACAGTGAAGAAGTAATAAAGCGAAGGTCCCACAGGGGCGAACAATCATTCGCCCACAGTTGTTGGGTTCAAGCAGCCGTCCTGAGAAAAAGAAGTCAGGGTAATGTTTACATTGACTTGAGCTGGCGGGTACTGTATAAAGGTTGAGTTGTTCATGACGCGGGGTGGAGCAGTCTGGTAGCTCGTCGGGCTCATAACCCGAAGGTCACAGGTTCAAATCCTGTCCCCGCAACCAAAACACAACAAGGCACTTGGCTTTTTCAGCTGAGTGCCTTTTTTATTTAATCCATTCCGCTGAATCTCCTTCCTCCGGATCACTCAACAACTTTAAATCTCATAATATCAGCAGTGTCCCCCGGCGACCTATCAACAACGCCGCCTGCGACCCGAGCTAAGCGGACATGAGCCGGCAGGAAAATGGTTATCGCCTGTGCTCTTGCCATCTTTTGGAAACTAGATAAGATTTCTCCAATCAAACTCAAAGGAGGTCTAGCGCTATGCCGTTCAACGACTTGAGCAATCACGAGTTGATCATTAAATCCGCAGCGACGCTGGAGGCGTTGCCCCCGGATAAGTGGGCGTACCTTATGTCCCTCTTCTCGCCGAGGGAAAGATATGCGGAGAACCACGAACGTTTGGAGGCCAGTTTCGCTGCATCATTGAAGGGCGATCCAGAGAAGCAGAAGGAGTGCGATGCCATTAGGAAGGCTGTCGAGCAGGAGATGACGATCCTTTTCGGAATGGCGAAATTGTTAGCCGTCAAAGACCCGACAATTTTGGAGGCTTTGGGTTCCGCACACACGAGCACACCCTCTGCTCAGCTCCACCTCATTGCGCCAAAAGACTTCGACTTGTCCTACGACCGGAAGACCGGTCACCTTATTGCTTCGGCCACCAAGGTGGCGACCGCAAAGGGATACCAGATCTGGGGGTGCGACGGAGACCCGAAGGTCGAAGCAAACTGGAGACTGCTTACCGCTTCCCATAGATGCAGAGGAATCGAGGTGCCGGGCGTGGACCGCTCCAAGACGAACTATTTGAAGATGCGGGCAGTCCGTGGGGCTAATGAATTCGGACCCTGGTCGAAGCTGTCTCAACTTGACCCTTAATCCACAGTTCTACCCCCTCATCCGCACTTACCCGGGGTGAGGGGGCGCATCAGCACCCGAATGAATCACTTGACCCTCTAATCTGTCACTTTGCCCTCTAATCTGCACTTTGACTCCTCTAATTTGTCACTTTGCCCTCTAATCTGCACTTTGACTCCTCTAATTTGTCACTTTGCCCTCTAATCTGCACTTTGACTCCTCTAATTTGTCACTTTGACCCCTCTAGTCTGTCACTTTGACCCCTAATTTGTCACTTTGGCCCCTGATTTGTCACTTTGACCCCTTAATGTGTAGATTTGGTATCCAAATTAACAATTGGCGCGGCTAGTTTGTCAATTTGTGCACCGGTTTTTGAGGTTTGCGCTCGGATATGACGGTCGCCCCCTCTCTTTGTTGAATTGATCCTGTAATGGTCGATTCCCCTGCGAAACTGCCGTATGACTAGTGATGCGAGGCTGTGCCTTACCGAGTCCGGAGGGGAGAACGTTCAGGTGGCTCTCCCCTCCTGATCGGATCACCTAGTGGCGGAGCTCCAAGAGCGCGCTGTAGTCCACGACGGCACCGTCCTCCGTCAGCCAGGGAACGCCACCCACGACGAACCGCGCGCGTACCGTACCCCACCGCGGCGCAAGAAGGTTATGGAACCCTTTCTCGTTGAAGGTCGCGGACCATGTCCTTTTCCCGAAATCTATCTCCAGGATCACCCCTTCCTTCGCATACTTGAAACCCCCGCCGGTTTCGAAGGCTTCCTGGAACCCATCCATGGTGATCAGCCGAACGACGAGCGGATGGTCGTTCACGTTGATTTCGACGTCGCCGAAGTCAGGCAATACGGCGGGCAAGGTGCCGGCAAGCGACATTTTCCCCGATTGGTTGGTGCTGTCGTAACGCCCCTCAAAGGATGTCACATGCGCCCGGAGGTCGTCCGGGGCCGGTTTGTTCCACCGCCAACTGAGATTGATGTCGTGGTTTAAGACAGTGTAGAAGGTGTACAGTTGATTCACTCCGAGCACCAGCCTGGCTTGCGTGACGCCCGCCAGCAGGCGACCGTTGAAATCGGCCTTGTCGATGGCGAGGTCATAGGTGGCCGAGCCGAAATCAAGGCTAAGACTGACGCTTGGTTTCGCGCCGGGGTTGCTTTGGAACTTCCAGACTTTCCCGCTGCGGTGCCAGGACCCATTCCCGGATGAGGACCACGAGCCGCTGGCGACCTCGATGGTGACGCCTTTGGCGGGATCGAAGAGTTCCGCAGTCATAGGAATGCGCCGCTCCCTTCCATCCTCGTCTGTCCAAGCCAGGCGACCGGCTTGGACAACATAGTGGCTGTAGGGTGCGCCACCATCGCTGCCGCCGGTGCCGTTGACGATGCGGCCGAACGCACGGGCAGGAGGGAGGGCCGTGCCGCTGATCCCGCCGCCGAACGAATTGGGAGCGGAGAGCGCCATGCTGATGGCGTCGTCATCGCAGTATTCGCCGACACGGCAAGCCATGCTGATTCTCCAGGTGAGGCACCACGGCAACTGGCTGCTGTAGGCGGTAGGAACCCATGGGACCTTGCCTTCCGCGGCAGCGCTTGCTACCGGGTGCAGCCAGTAGGTCCGGATCCTCATGCGGTCAAAGCACTTCCTGTCCGAGCAGGCGGGGGTCGTGGCGTACGCCGCCAATGTCGTTCCGATCCCCGTGGTGGTCTTGGTGTTCCAGCTGAACCTCCCGTCGTAGCCGACCGAGATGTTGTTCTCAGCCCCTATCGAGAAGCCCTTGAGTCCGACTTGCCCCCCCATGCTCATGCCGGCATTCACCTGGATCTCGTTGGTGTGTCCCGAACCGGTCATGCTCTCCGTGGCCAGGGTGTAGCCGATCGTCCTTTTGCTGGAACTGGTGGCCAGTACGTCGGTGGTGCAAGTGGAAGTCGTGGATTTACACGGATACCACGTCGTGCCTCCGTCCCCCGCCCTCGTTTCCCAACGGGCATCGTTCTGCCAGTTCAGGATTTCGCCGTTGGCGAGATTTTTTGGCGCCATCCAGTAATCGAGGTTCGCGGCGTTGTCGTACACGTCGCCGTAGTTGAAAGAACCCATCCCCTTGAACCACGGTTTGGTGCCCTCCGGGTACTCCGCGGTTTTGGAGACCGGATCCCGCAGATCAAAGTCCTCCAGCACGTAGTCCGGGCGCCCCTTGGTGGAAATGGTCTGCAGGTCCATCTGGTAGCCCGTGCCCTGGTCGATCAGCGCCGTACCCCCGATCGAGGCGTCGGTCCGGTAATCGTAGGCATACAACGTCGAGTTCTGCACGTACACGTGGGGTGCGCTGAAGAGCGCCCAGCCGCGGGTGCCGATCACGTTGTAATTCTGCTTTCCGGTTCCCAGTTCGTCCGAAATTGCGACCGTCACGCTCGACTTGGTTCCAGACTCCTTCTCCCATGTGTGCTTGTAGGTTGCATCGAAGCTCCTGCTGAAATGCAACATATCGAGAAGCCCCACCGTTATCTTCCTGCCGACCGATACCGATGCCGTATTCTCCATTACCGTCGTGGTTTCAGTGGTGTTCGTCGTGCTCCTGTTGAAGTCCACCCCGGAGAGCTCGCCGATGAGGTTGCTCCCTTCCGGGAGCCCCTGGCGGCTGAAGGGGGGCGAGCCCAGAATCACCCCGACGAGGGTCCAGTACTTCTTGCTGATGCTTTCCGTGACGTTTTCGATCCCGGCGGGAGGAGGCGTGGGCTTCGTTTTGCCGTCGGTATCGACGAAGGTACAGGCCGGAACGGCGTCGATGTGCTGTGGGACCAGGAAATCGGAACCAAACGCGAAGGGAGTCTCGGTGATCCACCAGTTATAACCTCCAAGGAGAGCGATATATTGTCTTACCGCCTGCCTGTCGGGATAGCTGGAATTGCACTTGAACTCGGACCAGGGATAGACCATGAGGCTGGGATTTACGTGGTCGAAGTACTTGACCCGCGTGCTGTCCCAGGTCCAGGTCCCCCAGCCGCCGTCGATGGAGGTATAAACGTACTCCGCATGACGCGCCGGGTTGTGGTTGGAAGAGGTGAACTGCTCCCCTGATTGTCCGAAGAGCTGTACCGCGGGGGCGAGGGCACCGGCTGCCAGATCCTCGTTGTCTCCTGCGTTCCCTTTCGCCTTGGTTCCGACCGACAGCGATACCCGGCCTCTCCAGTGCCCGCTGGGGTCGTACAGGCCGCCGTCATTGGAGCCGTTGTGAATCTTGGACTGGGATTCCGAGCCGAACTTCCCGTTCCAATCCACCGCGTCCAGGTGATCGTAATAGTAGTGCTGGCCGGATATGTAACCGTAGGCCACAAGGATTCTCTGGCCGTCAGGCGTGTTGAGCGTCACCGCGTCCAGCGGCTCGTGCTGGGCGTTGGTGGTGAACGGGACGGCGTGATAGGTCCAGGATGTGCCGTCGCCGCTGGTATAGACCCCGCTATTGGTGAAGAGATAAAGCTGGTTGTCGCACACGGTGATCGCCGCCCCCGAGCCCCACCCCTTGGCCGGGGTGTCGACGCGGGCCGAGCCGATGGCCACCTTGTTGTACTGTACTACCTCCGTGTTGCCGCCACCCTTGCCGCCGGGAAACAGGAGCCAGTGACCGTCCGGGGCGTCGGTGGTCGGCGTCAGATCAAAGGCGGCAACGTAGGCGTCCATCCCCGCACTGTGATTCGAGCCGTCGGCGTCGGCCGTAAAGGCGACGAAGATCTTGTTATCGAAGACGGCCAGTCCCTCGGCGGCAAACGTCTCAACGGCATCCGCATTGGTTCCGTACTTGGGGATCCAGGTGCGGCTCGGCCAGGGCGTGGTGAACGCCGGCAGGGTTATGCTCTCGGAGTCGAACTTCCAGTCCCCGTCGGCGTGCCCCCTGGCGTATCTCAGTTCGTTGTTGGAGTAAGCGTTCCTCAATATCCGATGGAGTTTTCCGTTTACCAGGACCATCCGCCCCGGAGACCCCCATGCCTGCACGACCGCCAGCAGGAGCATGGAAACACAAAGAAGCATGGCCAGCAGATTGCGCAACATGGGCTTTGCCGCCATGGGAGCGAAGCCATGCTCTACCGATGTCACGTTGCCGGTGCCAATAGGCTTTCTTCCTTCCGTCCGATTCGGCAGTCTCATCGTATCCCCCTTTCTTGGCACTACTCTTTCCCGTTTCCCTTTCCCCTCCGGTGACGTCACCATAACCCGTTTCTAGCGGGATGCGCCTTCACCTCCTTCCGTCCGCGTATCGGAGCTAAACGGGGCGCATGATGCCTGTGCGTATTCCAAACCGGGCAAGGGAATACGGTACGCGTTGGCTTGGAAATCCCAGGTCCAGAGCGCGGAGCTGGACATAATCCCTCCATCGTTGCCGGTGCAGCTCCCGTTGGTTCCCAGAAACGGTATGTTCTCCGCGGTCCGGCACTGACAGCTCAAGTTCATGACGCACGTAGAGACTTGCGCCGGGGCTTAGGCGGCCACCGGGTAGTGACAGTTGCAAGATTTACGAGCAGTCGGGAGGCCGGGAGGCTAGTGTTGGATAAATGCAAGATGGGGCAGTTGAAAGAGGTGAAAAGCTCCGCCCGTCAATCACCGGCACGATGGTCGACAGGCTTCGCATATGGGCATCGCCACCACTTCAGGGGCGTTGACGGTGAGGATCGGTGCCGGCCGTCGGGACGTTTCCATTTCTGCGCCGATGAGTTGTTGGCTTGCCGACAGTGTTGTCCTCGGCTTAGCGAGCTCCTCTCTAAAATGCTGCGCTTCGTGCGGGCAGAAAAAAGGCCGAGTTGCCGGCAGATAATTCGGTGGCAGCCCGACCATCTTCCTGAAGGAAGACCCTATACTATCCGCCCCAGTCCTGGACGGCGGGGTTGGTTTGCTAAACTGATACTACCAGTTTTATGGTTGTCAACTTCACTCTGTCTTAGTTGGCTCGCGTCCTTTGTCATCTATCAGTACGATGGTGGACGCCGATCAAGAGCCCACGAATCATTCCAGGCACAGCTCCTCTCTCTCAAGTCATTTTAGTATTTGCGGCTTCTTTTTTCGAAGTCAATAGAGGGTGACTTCACTACACTGCAGATTCCTAATATTTTGTCTCAGTCTCGGAACCGAAGCTGCGGAACAGTTCGATGTCGGGTAGGTTCTGGTACACCTGGGTGATGGTCTCGTGCGTGGTGAGCACGGCCAGTTAGCTGAAACAGCTGACTGGCCTTTTTGTTATCCAGACGCAGACAGTGAGCAGGTGTCAGATCATCTTGCCGCAAGCTTTGCGGTAGTTTTCATGGTTCTACGCCCCAGTACCAACTCCTCGACCTGCAACGGCTGGGGCCTTTTCGTATGGGCATTTTCGCGCCGGGCCTCCGCTTCGATGTTGTCAAGGGTGGCGATGAGCCGGTCGCTGCTGGTCACCCGATAGAATTTGCCGAGCCGCTCTCCTATCCCGGAGAGGTCAGCCCCGCCGGGGAAGACGATGACTCCATAAACGGGCAGCCGCCAGCTGCCACGGGTGTTGACGACGTTCATCAAGGTCATCACGTACTCTCGTACCTGGTGGTACGGGTTCACCCCCCAGCTCGCCTTGATCGCCACCGCTGCGCGGTTCCCCGGCCGGCAGTGCCAAGCGGTATTCTCCACGTCTCCCTCTGCGAAGATGCTGCCGGAGTAGTTCTTCGCTTCGATCACCGCGATGCAGTCCTTGCTGATCACCACGCTGTCAATGAACCGGCTTACCTCTTTTCCCACCGCAACATCAACCTGGTGCAGCACCCTCCACGCGCCCGATTTCGCCTTCGTGGCGGAGCCGAGGGTTTCCCTGATCTCGCGTTCCAGCGCGTTCTCGAAGGGAGTGGAGATCGCGTTGGTGAGGGTTCGCGACGCCTCCTCTTTTTCCTTTCCCGATGCGCTTCGGTATCGTGTCACCTCGCTCAGCAAGGCGGCCTTCTCCCGGCCCGTCTGTTCCAGTTGTTCCCTGAATTGAACCACCTGCGCCTGCCATTCCTGTTCGATGGTCTGTATGATCGCTTCGGCAGCACGCTGCTGCTCCCTGTCATGGCGCAGGGTGGCCTCCAACTCCTTGATCCGGCCGATTAGTACCTCAAACTGGGCATAGGAGGCCTTTTCCTGCTCGGCGATCTGGGCTTCTTTGTCTTCCATCTGGCGCAGATACTTGTCCGCGTTGGCAATGAGAATGCGCTCCCTTTCCAGGGCGGCTCTCCCTTGGATCAACTTTATCTTGATGAAGAGTTCCAGGATCACCCACACCAGCAGGGCGGCTACCAGGCTGTTCACCGTGGTGGTCAGGTAGGTCTTCCACAGGCTGTAGTCGCCGAAGGGATCCTTCAGCCACTCATGGTAATCGTCCGCGAAGCTCTCCGGCATGGTGCTGATCGTGTAGAGCCTTCCGATGATGGGGCGAGGCGCCTGTGAGCGTGACGCGACGGCGGGAACGGTCAGGCGCAGCATGATGAAGGGATAGTTGACCAGGTTCTCAGGAGCGGGAAGTTTCCTGACGAGGAGGTTTGGGGAGGTCGTCATCAACACCTTCTGGTCCGGGCAATACACGGAGTCGGTGCGGCAGTCCGTGATCACCAGGGCGAAGATGCTGTAATTTCGGTCCAGAAGCTCCTGGAGCGGTCCTCTCTGGTTTTGGATCAGCATCGACTCGACCGCTTCCGGAAGGACGCTGGTGAGCTTGGAGGTTTTGAGATTGGTATGGATACTGAGCAGGGTCTTGTTGAGGACGTAGTCGTAGTTCTTGTGGTTGATAATGAACGCGAGCCAGAGCGAAACGCAGATCAGCAGAACGAGTCGCAACACGACGTACATCGTCCGTCTCATGGGAGGGAAGGTGGCCATGTCGCTCATTATAGCACGGCGGGCTGGCAATGCCGCATTAACTGTGGCCTGACCTGACTCGGATCAGTCCCTGGCGTGGCACTTGTTGCACAGGCTGCGCTGGAAACGGCCGAAATGCGACGGGGCGCGGTCGTACATGGCTATGCGGTACTCCGCCCTGGTCTTGCCGCCGGCGGCGCCAGGGTCGCTCCCCTGGCTGACAGCATCGGTGCCGGGATAGGCGCCATTCACGGTCAGGACGGTCTCCTTCGTGTCCCACCTGGTTATGGCGTCGAAGGCCGAGGCGTGAGCCCGGTGGCAGGTGAGGCACATGACCTTGTCGTCCCCCTTGGGACCGGCGTGGGACGTGGCGATCGAGGCCAGTTGCCGCACGTCGGTCAGGTCGCCGCTTTGGAAGGGGACCAAAGAGGTGAAGGCGCCGCTCTCGTTGCCGCTCAGGTCGCCGCTTTTCACGTAATGGTTGTAGGTCTTTGCGATCGCCTCACCAAGGGCGACCCCCGAAGGGTGGAGATGGGCGCTCCCTTGCCAGTTGGACAGCCCGCCGTGGCAGTTCAGGCACCACTCGCTGCTCCCCTTGCCATAGGCGACCCGGGTATCACCGCTATCTTCGCCGCGGTTGTATTCCCGCGGGGCGACCGCGATGGGCGGGTCGTAGACGAACTCGTGGCTCGTGCCCCTGGTACCGTATCCCCTGCCGGCAAGCAGACGATAGCTCCCGACGGCATCTGTGGCGCTTGGGGAGGCGCCATATGAGCCTGAGCCGGTGACCGGATTACCCGACGCCGTTACACTGCCTGCGCTGTCGGTTACCCGGTAGTTGCCGTGCGGATCATGGCAGCTGATGCAGGAAAGGGCATCTGAGGGATAGGTCCCGCCGGGGGACGAGGTGAGGGTTGTATCGGTGAAATACGCGTACGTCGGCGCGACGATGTTGTGGCCGTGCCGCTCTCCCGGGCTCACCGCGCGCGCTCCGTTGGCTTCGGACCAGTAGTACTGCTTGGTCAGGTAGGCAAAGTCTCCGCCGGGGGTGAGTGAGGCGGGGGGGACCCCGTGGGGAGGGGCCGGACTGGTAGCGACCTGGTAGTCTTCAGGTCGTGCCGCCGCATGGCAGCGCAGGCATATCTCACTCGTCGTGGCGCCTGGCTGCAAAGCGGAAAAACCGGCACCCGCCAACGAACCGTGGCAGCCGTCGCAGGCCCCGGTCCCGCCGTTATGGAAGCCCGCGTTCCCGTCGGCGATATCGACAGTCAGCACCAGCAAAAAAGCGATGGCCGCCTTCATTCCTCGCATAGCCTGTCTCCTTTCCCGCGGCAACAAGAGGAAGGTGCTCTCTCGGCCCGATGATGGACTCATCGGGGAGAACGGCTATAACTTGAGGCGTTAGCGAAGAGAAGGTATGGCTGTACGCTTGAGACAGAAAAACGCCCCGGTCAAGGGGCGCTTTGTTTTAGGAGCATGGAACGGACGGGTGGCAGGTAGAAAGTTCGCCGGGACATTTACTGTTTGTAAGCGTCGTTCTCGTGGCATTTGTTGCACAGGGACCACTGGTTGGTCGCGTACTGGCTCGCCGGTCTCCCATACATCCCTTGCTGGTATTCAGCCATGGTCTTGCCGGTGGACGCAGGCCCCGACTGCCCCTGCAGGGTGGGGGCATCGATTCCGGGCCAGGAGCCTGCCACGGTGAGGTAGACCCCCTTGGCGCAGTTCCAGCGCGTTGCGCTGTCCCAGGCGGAGGCGTGCGCCCGGTGGCAGGTAAGGCAGGTCACGTTGTCGTCGACGGAAGGGCCGGCGGTCGAGGTGGTGGCAATGGCGAGTTGCGTCGCGTCGGAGGTCCCTTCCTCGAAGGGGACCATCGAGGTGTAGGCGTTGGCGACGGTCCCCCCCAGGTTCCCCGTGGCGATGTAGGCGTTGTAGGTGGCGACGACGTCGGCCGGTAGCTTGGCGCTGTTGCCGGAGGGGTGGTTACCTACCGTGTCGCCGGGGTAGGAGGAGTGCGTCAGGCCGGCGTGGCAGTTGCCGCACCATTCCGACATGCCCCGGCCATAGGCGACCCTGGTGTCCGAGGTGCTCTCCGACCTGTTGTAGGTTGCGGGAGACACGGCGGAGGGCGGATCGTTGACGAAGGGAGCCAGGGGGTACGAGGCGGGCGCATACCCGGCTCCAGCCAGCATCCGGTAACTCCCGACCGCCTCGCTTGCCGTTGGGAGGGCGCCGTAGGAGCCGGAACCGGCAATCGGCTTGCCCCCCTTGGCCACCGTGCCGCTACTGTCGAGGATGCGGTACCCGCCGTGCGGGTCGTGGCAGCTGATGCAGCTGAGGCTCGCAGACGGGTACGTGCCGCCGGGAGCCAGCGCGTTGCGGGCGTCCTGGAAATACAGGAAATCGTTGGCGATGATGTTATGCCCGTGGGCATCACCGCTGCTGGAAACCGCGAGGCCGGTCGCGGGGTCGACCCAGCTGTAGTTCTTCTGCAGCCAGGCAAAATCGCCCCCGGGAGTCAGCTGGACCGGCGGCAGCCCCAGGGGAGGCGGCGGATTGGTTGCCACCCGGTAGCTGTCGGTCGGGGTGGAGCCGGAGTGGCAGATGAGGCAGGTCGAGCTCGGGTCCGAGCCCTGCAGCAGGTACTGATTCGCCGACCCCTTGGTACTCGCCGCCATCCCGCCGGAGGAGTTGTGCACGGTGTGGCAACCGTCGCAGGCGGCGACCCCGCCGCTGTGAAAGGCGAGGGCGTTGCCTGCTCCGGCCGCAACCAGCAGAAGTGCGGTCAAAAATTTCGTGGGCACCTTCATGCCGTTTAACCTTTTTGGTCATCCTGCCGGCGATAGACCGCCTTCTGCCCGTTCCCCGCGATGACGAAGGCACCGTTGTCGAGCTTGCCGTAAAGCGATTTCACCGTTCCCTGGATCGATATGTCCAGCCTCACCATCCCGTTTTTGTCGTCCTGCCAGGTGAACTGCAACGAGGGGGAGCCCTTCACGACGAACACCCCGGTATGATCGGCCTTGAACTGGACCGTCTCCGGTACCTGCGGGTTGGCCCAGGTACCGACGACCCCGTAGGCCTTGTTACATCCTGTGGCGACCACCAGCATCATCAGCACGGCTGCGGCCAGGCAAAAATGTTTCATCTCGTTCCTCCTTGGGGTGATCGTCCCGTTGCAGCGTTCAATACTTCTCACCCATGACTTTGAGCAGCTTGCGCGCGTTGACGTGTCCCTTCTTCGCCGCCAGGCGCAGCCACTTGACCGCTTCGCCGTGATCCTTTGGGACACCTTCTCCGTTTGTGTACATGAGCCCCAGGTTGAACTGGGACTGTGCATGCCCCTTTTCCGCACCCATGCGGTACCACTTGGCCGCCTCTTTCAGGTCCTGCGGGACTCCGTCCCCCTTGTCGTAGATCATGCCGAGGTTGTACTGGGCCCGGAGGTGGTTCTTTTCCGCGGCCTCGGTGAGCCAGCGGATCGCTTCCTTCTTGTCGGCGGGGACTCCTTCTCCCCTGTAGTACATGATGCCGAGAAGGTAGCACGAGTCTCCGCCGTGGTCGGCCTTGAAAAGCCGCAGTGCGGTGGGGTAGTCGTGCTGCTGGTAGGCCCGAAAGGCCACGCTGAAGCCGGGCTGGGGGGCCGCCCATGAGATGGCGGCCCAGGCCAGCATGAGGATGGCGAGCCATCCATTGCAAAGCATGCGTATCTTCATGATTCAATCCTTTGCGTGTTCCGCAGTACGAGGGGGCGAGTCCCCCCCTCATGTCCTACTTGATGAGCTCGAAGAACTGGGCGCGGGAGTTGTTCCGGTCCGCTATGCCAAGCAGGCCGCCGTCGCTCACGCAGATCTGCGCGGGGTAGTAGAGCTGCCCCTCCTTCCACCCCAGGGCGAGCAGTCGCCCGGTATAGGTGCCGTCCGGTCCGAGGGTCACCAGGGAACTGCCGTTTTGATCCATAACGAAGATGGTGCCCCGGCTGTCGGTGGTCAGGTAGGTGGCGAAGCTCACGTACTCCTTGAGGTCCTTGGACAGCGGCTTGAATTCGGCCTCACCCTTGGATGTCGCGTAGACCACGGAGGCGAGGCTGTCCAGCAGCAGAAGGTCGCCCCCCCGCGTCACCGCAAGGTCTGAGCAGAAACCGGCTTCGGCAGGAAAGGGGAGCTGGCGCCGGAAGTTGCCGCTTGGGTCGAGCTCCAGGACCCTCCGGCCGAGGATGTCGAGGAGGTAGAACTGGTCGTCGGCCCCGATCCGGAAGCTGCGAGCCTGCGGGTCGGGGGCAGGGACGCCGTGCAGGTCAAGGTATCCGACGAAGCTTCCGTCCCCCTTCAGGTGGGCGATGCGGCGCAGTTTGCTGTCCAGGGCGTAGATGTCCCCCTTCGAGTCGAGTTGCAGCCGGGTCGGTACGGTCAGCTGCGGCACTTTCACCTCGCTCCCCCCGGAGATGCCGGCATCCTTGAAGCTGTATTTCAGCAGGCGGCCGGTCCCCGTGTCGGCGACTACGATCCCCCCCTTGGCGTCGCAGGCGATCCCCTCTGGGGCGGCGAGCCCCCCCCCCG